>CBINIO010000777.1:0-1508 GCA_966250725.1 uncultured Chitinophaga sp. | reverse complement strand
GGAAAACATCTATAAAAAGATCGAGGCGGGCATACCAAAAATGCGCGCCGCCAAAGAAGGCTCGGAAGAGATCTTCTTCGCGGTGATCGCCACTTCCATCACGCTGGCATTCGTGTTCCTGCCGATCATTTTCCTGCAGGGCTTCGTGGGAAGCCTATTCCGGGAATTCGGCATCGTGGTGGCGGGCGCCGTGCTCATCTCCGCTTTTGTATCGCTTACGCTCACGCCGGTGCTGAACGTAAAGCTCGCGCGCAAAACGCATAAACATTCCTGGTTCTACGATAAAACGGAGCCCTTCTTCAGGGGAATGGAGAACGGGTACAAACGTTCGCTGGAAGCGTTCATGAAAGTACGCTGGATGTCGTTCGTGGTGATAGCGGGCTGTCTTGCCATGATCTACTTCCTCTTCCGCGGCATGCAGTCGGAGCTGGCGCCGGTGGAAGACCGCAGCATGTTCCGCCTCACCGTTACCGCGCCCGAAGGCACGGCTTACGACGCGATGGACAACTACGTAACGGACCTCGTGGACTTTATGATCGACTCCATCCCCGAAAAGCAGGTGATCCTTTCCGTGACCGCCCCGGGTTTCGCGGGCGCGGGTTCCGTGAACAGCGCATTCGGGTATATCATGCTGTCGGAACCGAAAGAACGCGAGCGTTCGCAGAAAGATATCGTGAACATGGTGAACCGCAACATGTACCGGTTCCCGCAGGGCAAAGTTTTCGCCATCGAGCAGCAGACCATCCAGGTGGGCCGACGCGGTGGTTTGCCCGTGGCCTTCGTATTGCAGAACGTGAACTTCGAAAAGCTGTCCGCCGTGATCCCGCGGTTCATGGACGAAGCGAACGACAATCCCGTGTTCCAGGCGGTGGACGTGGACCTGAAATTCAACAAACCGGAGCTGCGCGTTTCCATCAACCGCGCGAAAGCAAGCGAGCTGGGCGTTTCCGTAGCCGATATTTCCTCCACCCTGCAGCTGGCGCTCAGCAACCGCAACTTCGGCTACTTCATCCGCAACGGCAAGCAGTACCAGGTAATGGGCCAGCTGTTCCGCGCGGACCGCGACGATCCCGTGGACCTGCAAAGCATCTATGTGCGCAACACCCGCGGCGAGGCCATCCAGCTGGATAACCTGGTGACCATCGAAGAAGAGACCAGTCCTCCCGTGATCTATCACTTCAACCGTATGAAGTCCGCCACCATTTCCGCTTCGCTGGCCGCCGGCAAAACCATCGGCGACGGCATCGACGCCATGAACGCCATTTACGACAAGCTGCAGAAAGAAGGCGTGATAGACGAATCGTTCGTGACCGAGCTGAGCGGCTCCAGCCGCGACTACGCAGAGAGCGGCTCCAACACCATGTTCGCCCTGCTGCTGGCGCTGGTGCTGATCTATCTCGTGCTGGCCGCGCAGTTCGAAAGCTGGATCGATCCCTTCATTATCATGCTCACCGTACCCATGGCGTTCGCGGGCGCCTTCCTGTCGCTGCGGCTGTTCGGGCAAACCT
>CBINIO010000776.1:0-1512 GCA_966250725.1 uncultured Chitinophaga sp. | reverse complement strand
ATGCCCAGCTGCAGGGTCACGAGAAATACGGTAAGCATCAGGAAACCCGGCGTGTCGAACCATTGCCGCACTTTTTCCTGCCTGCGCATAAAACCGAGGAAATAAAGGCTCATCGCCAAAGCGATCACGCCGATGGGCACGTTGATATAAAAAATGGAAGGCCAGCCGAGGTGCTGCGTGAGTATGCCGCCGAGCGTGGGGCCGAGAGCGGGGCCCAGTACTACGCCAAATCCCCACCAGCCAAGCATTTTGCCGCGTATCTCCGGCGGAAAGATGAACGTGAGCATGGCGAGCACGGTAGGCTGCAAGGCCCCGCCGCCGATGGCCTGTATCACGCGGCTCGCCACCAGCCATTCCAGCGATTCGGACATGCTGCAAAGCAGCGAGCCGAACACAAAAACGCTGAGGCTGATCACGTACAGGTTAAAAAAGCCGATGCGGTTCTTCAGCCAGCTGGTCAGCGGCATGAACACCGAAAACGCGATCATGTAAGCAGTCACCACCCATTGCACTTCGTCGATGCGCACGCCGAACTGCTCCTGCATCACGGGCAGCGAAATGTTCACGATGCTGGAATCGAGGCTGGCCATGAGCGTGCCCAGCATGAGGGTAATGAGTATGCCGGCTTTAGATCGTTGCATGCGGTAGAACGGGTTTACGGGCGCTGTGTTTTATTTTCAGCAGGCATATAAAGGTATAAAAACACCAGAGGACGCAAAGATGATAAAGGTCGGGCAAACGGTCGGAAATATGCGCGCCCTGCTGTACGATGCCCTGGTACAGCGCGAGGAACGGCGTAATGGGCAGCAGGGCGGACAAAACCTTTAAACCGTCCGGCAATTGCCCGATGGGCCAGGTATAGCCGGTGATGAGGAAAATAGGGTAGGTGGAAAACGCCAGCAGCTGCGTGCACAGCAATTGCGAGCGGAACAGCAGGCCGGTGAAAATGCCCATCGGTATAAGACTGAGCAGGAACAAGGCCGTTACCGCCGCCAGCTCGGGCCCGCTGCCTGCCATCTGCAAGCCCAGCACCCTGAAATTGACGGTCAGGAAAAAGAATGCATAACAGCAGAAAAGGATAAAATAGAACAGACCCTTGCCGTACAATGCCGCCGATAAATTGCCCCGCGCCATGTCCATCCAGCCGTTAAAGCTGCCGTGCTGTCTTTCCGCCGCGGTGCCGCCGGCAAGACCCAGCAACAGCGTCTGCTGCAATATCATCGCGAGCAAGCCCGGCAGCAGGAAGGTGCCGTAATCCGTGCGCGTATTGAACAGCGGCCGGAAGTCGGGCGTCACCGCCATCACTTCCTGCCGGGACGCGCCGGTATTCATGCCCTGTTTTTGCAGATACTGCAATCTCACCCCCGCGCCAACGGTGAGCCCCACCTGTGTGATGGCGCCCATCACATCGCTGGAAGGCAGGAAGCGCGCGGCGTTCACGGCCAGCACCATATTGGCCTGCCGCAGGCCGAGCACTTTTTTCTCCATGCCTTTTTCGATATACAGGAAACC
>CBINIO010000775.1:0-1516 GCA_966250725.1 uncultured Chitinophaga sp. | reverse complement strand
CGGATCGCCGCTGAAGAAGCCGCCGCCGACGGTTTGCACTGGACGTATTCCCCGATGGTGGACATTGCCCGCGACCCGCGCTGGGGAAGGGTTGCGGAAGGAACGGGCGAAGATACCTGGCTGGGTGCGCAGATCGCGAAAGCAAAAGTACGCGGCTACCAGGGAAAAGATTTGACCGCGCCGAACACTTTGCTGGCCTGCGTAAAACATTTCGCCCTGTACGGCGCGGTGGAAGCGGGAAGAGATTACAATACGGTGGATATGAGCCGCCGCCAGATGTACCAGTTTTATCTTCCCCCTTACAAAGCCGCCGTGGATGCGGGCGTAGCCTCGGTGATGACCTCCTTCAACGAAGTGGACGGCATCCCCGCCACGGGCAACAAATGGCTGCTGACCGAATTGCTGCGCAAGGAATGGGGCTTCAAAGGCTTTGTGGTCACGGATTATACGTCCATCAACGAAATGATCGCGCACGGCGTGGTGAAGAACGGGTACGAGGCCGCGGAGCTGGCGCTGAAAGCCGGTGTGGACATGGATATGCAGGGCAGCATGTTCGCCACGGAGCTAAAAAAACTGGTGAACGATAAAAAGATCGGCATGCGGCAGATCGACGAAGCGGTGTACCGCGTGCTGGAAGCAAAATACAAGCTCGGATTGTTTGAAGACCCGTACCGCTCTGCCGATTCGGCAAAGGCGAGAGAAGTGATCATGAGCGGGGAAAAGCTGAAAGCCGCCCGCGAGATCGCGCAGCGCTCCATCGTATTGCTGAAGAACGAAGGCGGCCTGCTGCCGCTGAAACCGCAGGGAAGCATCGCGCTGATAGGGCCATTGGGCGATTCGCAGAAAGACATGATCGGCAACTGGTCCGCCGCGGGCGATTATAAAAAGGCCGTTACGCTGCTGCAGGGGCTGAAAGCGAGAGATCTCAACGTAACGTATGCGCAGGGCGCGAACGTGACGGACGACAGCGTGCTGCTCGGCAAGCTCAACATACCGGCAGGCAATGCGGAAACGATGCTGCGAGAAGCCCTGGAGCTGGCGCGGCGGTCGGACGTAGTGATACTCGCACTTGGCGAAAGCCAGGGAATGAGCGGCGAAGCCGCCAGCCGTTCGGACATTGGTATTCCCGCAAGCCAGAAACGCCTGATGGAAGCCGTGCTCAACACCGGCAAACCCGTGGTGCTGGCGCTCATGAACGGCCGCCCGCTGACGCTGGAATGGGAGGACGCGCATGTGCCCGCCATCCTCGAAACATGGTTCCTTGGCACGGAAGCAGGCAACGCGATCGCCGATGTGCTGTTCGGGGATTATAATCCTTCCGGCAAGCTCACCATGACGTTCCCCCGTAATACCGGCCAGATACCCATCTACTACAATCACAAAAACACCGGCCGCCCGCTCGATCCCAACAACAAATACACTTCCAAATACCTCGACGTAAGCAACGAGCCGCTGTATCCTTTCGGTTACGGGTTGAGCTACACGAAATTCAATTACAGCGACATCCGTCTCAATA
>CBINIO010000774.1:0-1518 GCA_966250725.1 uncultured Chitinophaga sp. | reverse complement strand
GATACCTTTACGTTCGAACGGTTCGTATACGAAAAACGCAAATTCTCCAGCCCGCAGATGTATTTTATGCCGGTGCCGCAGGTGGAGATCAACAAGGTGCCGACGCTGATACAGAACCCGGGATGGTAAGCAAATCAAGATCATGATGATAAAACTGAAAACGGCCGCCCTGTGCGCCATGCTGCTCGCAACGGGCAGCCTGGCCGCGCAGGACGCAAAAAAAGAGATCAGCCTGCAATACGGCGCGCAGCGCACGGGCAAACGCACGGACGCCGCGATGGAACGCTGGCGCAGCCACCGCTTCGGGCAATTTATCCACTGGGGGTTGTACGCGATCCCCGGCGGCGTATGGAACGGTAAAACCTACAATTACGCCGCGGAATTCCTGAAATCCAGCGCGCGGATACCCGACGCTACCTGGGATTCGCTGATGTACCGGTTCAACCCCGTAAAGTTCGACGCCCGCGAATGGGCGCGCATGGCAAAACGCATGGGCGCGAAGTACATGACCGTCACCACCAAGCACCACGAAGGCTTTTGCCTGTGGCCCAGCCAATACACGGACTTCAACGTGGGGCGCACGCCGTATGGAAAGGACATTCTGAAAGAACTGGTGGACGCTTACAACGCCGAAGGCATCGACGTGAATTTTTATTATTCCGTGCTGGACTGGCATCATCCGGACTGGCGGTATGATATCAAATCGCCGGAAGACAGCGTCGCTTTCCGCCGCTACCTCGATTTCGCCTACAAGCAGCTGAAGGAGCTGGCTACGAATTATCCCACCGTAAAAGCTTTCTGGTTTGACGGCACCTGGGACCAGTCCGTGAAAAAGAACGGCTGGTGGACGTATGAAGTGGAAAAGATGCTGAAAGAAGTATTACCCGGCGCCATTGTGAACAGCCGCCTGCGCGCGGACGACCTGGGCGCGCGTCACTTCGACTCGAACGGCAGGCTGATGGGCGATTACGAGTCCGGGTACGAACGCCGTTTACCCAACCCCGTTACCGATCTGAAAGTAACGAAGTGGGACTGGGAAGCCTGCATGACCATCCCCGAGAACCAATGGGGCTATCACCGCGACTGGAGCATCAGCCATGTAAAAACCCCGCTGGAGCTGCTCGAAATGCTCGTGCATACCACCAGCATGGGCGGCAACTTCCTGCTGAACTTCGGTCCGAAGGGCGACGGCAGCATCCGGCCCGAAGAGCAGCGTATTGCGGCGGAGATCGGCAAATGGATGCAGGCCAACGGGCAGGTCATTTACAACAGCGGTTATGCGGGTTGGGAAAAACAGGATTGGGGATATTACACCCTTCCTTCCAAAGCCAACACCGTGAACATGGTGGTGTTCAACCTGCCGGTAAGCGGTTTGCTGAAAATAAAAACGCCGCGCGGCGTAAAAATAACAGGCGCCGTAACCGGCGGGAAAAAGCTGAAGGTGGAAGAGATCGCCAAAGATCAATACTTCGTGCATTTCCCCCGGCAATTTTTTGCGACGCCGCAGGTGAGCGTACT
>CBINIO010000773.1:0-1523 GCA_966250725.1 uncultured Chitinophaga sp. | reverse complement strand
AAGGCCCTCCTGGTCGCTCAGGTGCCGCAGCACGCCTTCGGCGAGGGGAGAGCGGCAGATGTTGCCCAGACAAACCATTAAAATCTTCATCGCTATCAATATTTCTTAACGGGTAAGCGGCTGAGGATCATTTTGTTAAATATCCTCTTCCAGCCGCCCTTTCGCCGTTTTCCAGTGCGCAAAACTACCATATTTTCAGCGAACCGTATAACGTATTCCGGCACAATTGCATATGTTAAAACTTTCCTGCGATATGGAATCCGGCGGACGGCGCATCTTTATAACAAAGCTCCCGCAGCAGCCCTGGCGGGTTTTTTAACAAACGAATTAAGTTTTCATAACTAGGAAAAAACAATTTTTTTTGTATACTTGTAATTTGCCACTAATGCAACAGGAGAACGATAACACGAACAAACGGATGAATGTGTCATACCGCCCGATGGGCGAGCTGATCAGGGGTATATTTTTTATCCTTTTTGGCCTGTATGCGCTTTTTTCAGAAAAGCTTGGTTTTGGCCGGCTGAATATTTCCATGGAACTGACCTATGCATTGGGCGGCGTATTATGTGCGTATGGATTATTTCGTGTGTACAGGGGCGTTAAGCAATTATTTTTTTGACTAAATTTTCACCATTAGACTGTGTGTATGTTTTTAAAAGCTAAAAACTGGATGAGCTCGTTGCTGGCGGCTTCGGCGATTGCCGTTTCCATTGCGGGATGCGCCGGCGGCACTTCGAAAGGCGGTGAAAAAGATACCCCCACTTCAGGTACCATACGCATTTCGGTAGACGAAACCTACCAGCCGCTGATCGCCGCGGAAATAAAGGTATTCGAGTCCTTATACCCGAAAACGAAGATCATAGCGGAATACAAACCGGAAGCGGAATGTTTCAGGGATATGTTCAACGACAGCTCGCGCATGATCATCGTTACGCGCGATCTGAAAGAAGCGGAAAGAGAGTACTTCAAAAAAGAAAAGATACGGCCGCAAAGCCTGCAGCTGGCTACGGACGCCATCGCCCTGATCGTGAACAACAGCAACCCTGACTCCATTCTCACCATGGAACAGGTGCGCAAGATCATGGACGGCACCAGCGAACGTAAATGGCAGATCGTGTTCGACCATCAGAATTCGAGCACGGTGCGTTTCATCCTCGATTCCATCAACAAGGGGAAACCTTTGCCGCCCTCTACCATGGGCGCGAAGTCGAACCCGGAAGTGATCGATTATGTGTCGAAGAACAAAAACGCCATCGGCGTGATCGGGGTGAACTGGATATCCGACACGAACGATACCAAGGCCATCGAATTCACCAAAATGGTGAACACCGTGAAATTACGTGCAGATAACTATACCGACTTTGTGAAACCTTACCAGTTTTACATCGGCATGAAATCATACCCGCTCACACGGGGCATGTTCTATATCTTGAAAGAGCCTTACCAGGGTCTGGGCGCGGGGTTTGCCACTTTCCTCGGCGGCCAGGAAGGCCAACTCCTGATAGGCAAGTATAAATTGTATC
>CBINIO010000772.1:0-1528 GCA_966250725.1 uncultured Chitinophaga sp. | reverse complement strand
CCCGAATAGTATTATCTATGAAGCCGCTACGATCGATCTTTATAGTAGACGATGACCCCATTCACCAGCAGATCACCGAGATCATGCTGGACAGGTTGCGGGTGACCAACGATGTCAAAAAATTCTCCGACGCGCAGGATGTGCTGGACCATATCCGGCAGCATATGGCGGAGCCGGCCTCGCTGCCCGACATTATCCTGCTCGACCTCAACATGCCCGTGATGGACGGCTGGGAATTTCTCGAAGCCTTCTCCAGCATCCGCGGCACGCTTCCCAAACCGGTGAAAGTATACGTGCTCACTTCATCGATCGATGAAAGGGACCGCCAGCGGGTAAGCATGTTCGACTTCGTGGAAGGTTACCTTACCAAGCCGCTTACCAACGATATCATTCTCGGGCTGGCGAAATAAGGGGGAAATTGAAATAAGGGGGAATTGTTTACTGCGCACCGTGCTTCAGCGCACGGATCATGTCTGCCGGGTTGCCGGCTGAAAACACCGTGTTGCCGGCTACCAGTACGTCCGCGCCCGCTTCCACGATCTTTTTGCAGTTGTCCGGCGTAACGCCGCCGTCCACTTCTATCAGCGCCTTTGAGCCGGAGGATTCGATCAGCGCGCGCGCCTGCCTGATCTTGTCATAAGTTTTCCCGATAAAATGCTGCCCGCCGAATCCGGGATTCACGCTCATCACCAGCACCAGGTCGATGTCGGCGATCACGTTCTCCAGCTGGCTCACGGGCGTATGCGGGTTGAGCGCCACGCCGGCCTTCATGCCCAATGCCTTTATCTGCTGGATGTTGCGGTGCAGGTGGCGGCATGCTTCTATATGCACGGTAAGCACGTTGGCGCCCGCTTTGGCAAAGGCTTCCGCGTATTTCTCCGGCTCTTCGATCATGAGATGCACGTCGTTCACTTTTTTGCACACTTTGGCAACGGCGGCGATCACCGGCAGGCCAAAGCTGATATTGGGCACAAAACGCCCGTCCATCACGTCGAGATGCAGCCAGTCTGCTTCGCTGTTGTTGATCATGTCCACCTCTTTGCCTATTTCCAGGAAATTGGCGGAGAGCAGGGAAGGGGCGATAAGCGGTGTTTTCTTTTCCAAGCGGGATGATTTTTTAAGAGTACAAACCTACTGATTTTTGACCGAATCGAGCAGCTGCCGGGCTTCGGGGAAATGCTCGCGGAACGAGAGCGCTTTGGTCAGATCGTCCATACCGGCGGGTTTGCTGCCAAGCATCAGCAGCGTGCGGCCCCGCAGGTAAAAAGCGTCGGCGTTCGTCGGGTCCGCTTTGGCGGCCATGTTGAAATGCGGTAAGGCTTCTTTCCATTTTCCGTGCCGGGACAACAATTTTCCCAGCGCAATGTACGCCGGGCTGTACGCCGCATCGCGACGCACGGCGGCAACGTACTGTTTCCGCGCCTGTGTTTCCTTTCCTTGCAGGTCGTACGTTTTGCCAATGGCATAGCTGGCCTCGGCGGACAGGGAATCGATGGAAGCGGCCAGGGTGTACAGTTCCCGGGCACCG
>CBINIO010000771.1:0-1531 GCA_966250725.1 uncultured Chitinophaga sp. | reverse complement strand
TGAATGCCGATGAACAGCCATTCATCGAGCTGCTGCATCCATTCTTTCCAGTCCATGAGCGAAAGTTCTTGAAAGTATGTTTCCTGATCGTTACGGGCGTGTGATGAAATTATTTCCTTTCGGGCGGCGACAGTTCCGGGGGCGATGTAGGGAAGCGGACAAGTATTGTACCAAAACCGGACAATTTATACATTTAGATAATGTATAAATGTTTAATTCAAACAACCGTACTACTCTGGCATTGTTCTCGCGGCCCCGGGGAGTATGATCAAAAATTACCTCAGGATCGCATGGAGGAATCTCCTGAAGAACAAAACGTTCTCGCTGATCAATATCGCCGGGCTTTCCATCGGGATGGCCGTGGCGCTGCTGATCGGCCTGTGGATATGGGATGAAGTGACCTTTAGCAAAAATCACCAGCACTACGACCGCATCGTGCAGGTGATGCAGCACCAGACGTTCAACAACGAGGTGGGTTCGCAAACCGCAGTGCCTTACCTGATGGGCGACAAGCTGCGGGAAGAATACGGGAACGATTTTAAATATATCGTGATGGCGGACTGGCCGTACGAGCATGTGCTGGCGTATAACGGGAATTCTCTCCTCAAAACGGGGAACCATTTCGAACCGGACTTCCCCGAAATGCTTTCCCTGAAAATGATCAAAGGCAGCCGCGGCGGACTGAAGGACGCCAATTCCATCCTTCTCTCCGAAAGCGCCGCCAGCGCCCTGTTTGGCGATACCGACCCGCTGGGAAAAATTATAAAGCTGGACGACCGCTCCGATGTGAAGGTGACCGGCGTGTATGAAGACCTTCCTTACAATTCCGCTTTCCGCTCGCTGGAGTTTATGGCGCCCTGGCAGCTGTACCTCAATAATTCTCCCTGGATCAAGGAAATGGAAAATCCCTGGCGCTCCAACTTCACGCAAACTTACGCGCAGCTGGCGGACAATGCCGGCCTCGAAACGGTGTCCGCCAAAATAAAAGACCTGCGGCTGCGGAACGTGCGGGAAGAAGAAAGGGCCTTCAAGCCGGTGGTATTCCTTCATCCTATGAGCAAATGGCATTTGTATTCCGACTGGAAGGGCGGGAAAAATATCGGCGGGAGGATCCAGTTTGTATGGCTGTTCGGCATCATCGGCGTGTTCGTGCTGCTGCTGGCCTGCATCAATTTTATGAACCTCAGCACCGCGCGTTCGGAAAAACGCGCGAAGGAAGTAGGCATCCGCAAGGCCGTGGGCTCCGTACGCGTACAGCTGGTGGCGCAGTTCTTCAGCGAATCGCTTTTGCTCGCGCTGATCGGTTTCGTAGTGGCGTTGCTGTTAGTACAGGGCAGCCTGCATGTATTCAACAACGTGGCGGACAAAAGGGTAAGCCTGCCTTTGCTGAACCCGGTGTTCTGGATGCTCGGCCTCGGTTTTACCTGCATCACCGGGCTGCTGGCCGGCAGTTATCCCGCGCTGTACCTTTCTTCTTTCCAGCCGGTGAAAGTATTGAAGGGCACCTTCCGCACCGGCCGTTTTTCCGCGA
>CBINIO010000770.1:0-1536 GCA_966250725.1 uncultured Chitinophaga sp. | reverse complement strand
ACGGTAGTACAGCAGGGCATGGACCCGCTCAGCAAAACTGCCCGGCGGTACCACTGGCATTCGGATGCTTTCCGGTCTTTTGTGGAAGAACCGCATACCGGCGTTTGCGGGCAGAACCAGGGGCCGATACTGAACCTGACCGATACCGCCGCCAGGTCTGCCAGGGAAAGCATTCTGACCATTACGCAGGACGATCCGGGCGCTTTAATAAAGGACTTTCAGCGGCTGATATTGCCTTCGCACCATGATGTGCGCGCGGAAGATGTGAATCTCAAACGCCTCGGCTCCGTATTATGGCTGGCGCATGAGCAGCAGCCCGGCAATTTTGAAGAACTTTTGTTGCTGCAGGGCGTGGGGCCGAGAACATTGCAATCGCTCACCCTCGTTAGCGAAGTGATTCACGGCACGCCTTCCCGCTTCAAGGACCCCGCGCGTTTTTCATTCGCCCATGGCGGGAAAGACGGCCACCCTTTCCCCGGTCCCGTAAAAGTATTCGATGAAACCATCCAGGTGCTGCGCACCGCGGTGGACAAAGCGAAGATCGGGCAGACGGACAAATCCGCCGCTGTTAAAAAACTGCACGAAATCGCGGCGCGGGCGGAAAAGGATTTTGAACCGAACGCCAATTTTGACCGGCTGATAGAAAAGGAGCGGGAAGATGCGTGGAAACACGGTGGGAGAACGGTGTTCGGGAGATCGAAGCCGCCATCGTCCAAGCAGCTGAAGCTTTTTGGGGGCGACTAAAAGGTAAAGCGAATGCTTTGAAGATCGCTTGAACGATGATGGTTTCCATCAGGATCCGGATAAACCGGAGCCTGGCCATTACTTTTTGCCCAATCCATTTCGGGTGCCTGTTTGCCGTCATTTCCTGCCTTTCCGGCATTACTCTTCACTGAAGCGGTGATCCGGCCACATTATTTCTTTGCTGGCATTACGCTTCACTGAAGCGGTGATCCGGCCACATTATTTCTTTCCGGCTTTCAGATCGCTGACCGCTTTTTCTATCCTGCGCTGCCGTGTTTCCTCCGTTTTTGCCTGCCCGATCGGCAATACATACCGCTGTTTCGCACTGTAAGACAACCCTTCAAAAAATTTCAGCGCAGCTTTTTCCTTGTTCAGCGCTTTTTTGAAATCTTCCGGCAGCTCCACTTCGCGGGGCGCCGTATCCAGTTCCAGCGTAACATCCAGCTTGTCACCGCCCTTCACCTTCGCGTCCGTTCTGCGCTCCGCGCTGAGCGGAATGAGGTACTGTCCCCCCATAACGGCAACGGTACTACGATAAGTGAAACCGTTCAATGTAACCGTCACCGCCGGACGTTTGCCGGCGCCTAACTTCTCCACAACATCTTCCGGCACCTGTATGCCGGTGTTGTTGCCTGACTGGAAGATGGTGGTGTTGAATTTTACTTTTGCAGCCATCTGATGATGTTTTATTTATCTCAAATGTATCCATAAATCTATTGTCGGTACCGGGTAAGGTGCGACAATAACAGGGTGATTTACACAAAGAATCCCCGGCTTTTTAGTACTTTCATG
>CBINIO010000769.1:0-1543 GCA_966250725.1 uncultured Chitinophaga sp. | reverse complement strand
TGACGATCGCTCTGCGTACCGCTTCGCGATCGGCATTTGCTTTGCCTGCGGCCTTTTTGTTGCAGCACATGCCTCCGCAGACGCGGTGAATTTCTTTCCCCGCACCGCTTTTCACGCTGCCAACTTGCCGGTAAAAGCACCGCGTGCGGGCAGCTTCGGCTTTTGCAGCAAGCCAGTGACCCCGATTGGCCCCCTTCCGGTCATAAAAGAGAATCACATTCGCGATGGTTCTTTCCACATACCCGACACCCTCCCCATCGCCAACCACGACACCACCCCTTTCTCCGGCATTCCCCCGCAACCCGTCAAAGGCCGCATATGGGCGCTCGGCGGGGTTACCGCGGCGGTGTACGCCAACTCGCTGCTGGTGCTCAATAAATTCTGGTACAGCGGCTACCCGCAACGCAGCTTCCATACCTTCAACGATGCCGGGGAATGGCTGCAGATGGATAAAGCGGGACATGTGTTCAGCGCCTACATGCTGTCCAAGTACAGCCGCGAGCTGTGGCGCTGGTCGGGGCTCCCGCGCAAATCGCAGATATGGATCGGCGGCATGAGCGGGCTCGCGTATCAAAGCGTAGTGGAGCTGCTGGACGCGCATTCCGGCAAATGGGGCTGGTCGTGGAGCGACATGGCCGCCAACGTTTTCGGGGTGGGCGTGATGATGAGCCAGGAGCTTGCCTGGAACGAGCAACGTTTCCAGCTGAAATTCTCTTCCTTCCCCGTCCGTTACAAGGACCCCGTGCTGAAAGCCCGCGCCCGCGATCAGTTCGGCACTTCATTGGCGGAAAGAACGCTCAAGGATTACAACTCCCAAACCTACTGGCTGAGCCTCAACCTCAAAAGCGTGATGCCCGAAAGCAATCTCCCCCGCTGGCTCAATATTGCCGTGGGTTACAGCGCCGACAACCTGTTCGACGATTATTCCAACCAATGGACGGACGCCGCCGGCGTAACGCACGATTACACCTGGCTCAAACGCAAACGCCAGCTCTTTCTTTCGCCGGACATCGATCTTACAAAGATCCGCACGCGGCACAAAGGCGTAAAAGTATTGTTCCAGGTGCTGAACATGATCAAAATACCCGCGCCCGCGCTGGAGCTGGACCTGAACGGGCGGCTGAAGATGCACGCCCTTTATTTTTAATTGGTGAGATAGGCGGAAGAGATCTGTTCGCCCGATACGTCCACCATGACCATATCCTGTATGGTGGTGGCGAGACTGTAACCGACAAAGTCGACGGACAGCGGGAAGGATTTATGTTTCCTGTCCACCAGCACGGCCGTTTGTATCTTTTTGGGGAGGAACTGTAAAAAAGGTTTGAGCGCATACAACATGGTGCGGCCGGAGTTCGCCACATCGTCTATCACCACGATCACTTTACCGGTAAAATCCAGCTGCCGGGAAAGCGCCACTTCCGCGGGTTTCTGCTTGTCCAGCTTTATTTCCATGACTTCCACCTGGAAGGGCGCGATGCGCCGCAGGTGCGCGGCGATCTTTTGGGTGAGAATGGAGCCGCGGTCCCAGATGCCCGCCAGTATT
>CBINIO010000768.1:0-1566 GCA_966250725.1 uncultured Chitinophaga sp. | reverse complement strand
TGGCGGTGTCGGACAGGTTCACGGAATCCGTACGCATGTAGGTGATCTGCCCGCTTTCATACAGCTTTTGCGCCAGCAGCATGGTTTTGGAAACGCTATAGCCCAGCTTGCGGCTGGCTTCCTGCTGCAGGGTGGAGGTGGTGAACGGCGCGGCGGGCGATTTTTTGCCCGGCTTCACCGTGATGTCTTTAACGGTATAGGCGGCGCCGATACATTGTTCAAGGAATTTTTCGGCGGCTTCGGCGGTTTTGAAGCGGCCGGGGCCGTCGGCTTTGAAAGTGATGGTGCGGCCCTGGATGTCTTTTGCGAGGAAGTACGCTTCCACCTTAAAGCTGCTGGTCACGCCAAACGCGTTGATCTCGCGCTCGCGCTCCACGATCAGCCTTACGGCCACGGATTGCACGCGGCCGGCGGATAAAGAATTCCGCATGCTCATTTTGCGCCAAAGCACGGGGCTGAGCTCAAAGCCCACGATGCGGTCGAGGATGCGGCGGGCTTGCTGCGCGTTCACGAGGTTCATGTCCAGCAGGCGGGGCTCCTGTACGGCGCGTTCGATGGCGGGCTTTGTAATTTCGTGAAATACAATGCGTTTGGTGGTTTTCGGGTCAAGGCCCAAAACCTCGGCGAGGTGCCAGGATATGGCTTCCCCTTCCCGGTCCTCATCCGTTGCCAGCCAAACCTCGTCGGAGTCTTTCGCCACTTTTTTGAGTTCCTTTACAACTTTTTCCTTGTCTTCCGGTATTATATACTTGGGCTTGAAATTGTTCCGGATGTCGATACCCATATCGTCCTTTTCCAGGTCGCGGATGTGACCGAAACAAGATTTTACCTCAAAGTCTTTACCTAATATTTTTTCGATAGTTTTTGCCTTTGCCGGGGACTCAACAATCACGAGATTTTGAGCCATGAACGCCTGATTTTTTTTCGATAAATACGCAAAAATTTGCAAAAAAGTTATAAATCCGATTTGTGCAAGTATATAAAAGTAGGTCGATATAAAAAACAGAAGACTTTAAATACTTGATATCCAGCAGGCAACATGCGCATAATCAATATAATTATCTCCTATTGGCGGAAAGGCAGTATTATTACATGTTAAATTTAAACCATGTTTTATGCCGCTTGGCATGGAATTGGGGTCATAAGGCTCCGGGGATTCAAAAATAGTATATGGACATAGTTATAATAGGAGCGGGGAATGTCGCGCATTGTTTCGGTCACCTGATGAAGCTGCACGGCCACCAGGTAAAGCAGGTGATCAGCCGTAACAGGGACCATGCGCGGGAATTGGCCGAAGAGCTGCATGCCGAGCCGTCGAACGACCTGATGGACATCGATATGGAGGCGGACGTGTACCTGCTGGCGGTGGGCGACGATGTGATCGCCGAGCTGAACGACCAGCTGCGGCTGGGCAGGCGCATCGTGGTGCATACGGCGGGCGCCGTGCCGATGGGCGCGATCTCGCGCATTTCGGTGAACACGGGGGTGATGTACCCGCTTCAAAGCATCCGCAAGGAAAGCAAAAATTATCCGGAGATACCGCTGCTGCTGGAAGCGGCCGAAGAT
>CBINIO010000767.1:0-1595 GCA_966250725.1 uncultured Chitinophaga sp. | reverse complement strand
GGAAGAACGCAAATTCATCCTCGGCGCGCAGGGCAATGTGTGGACGGAGTACATCAAGAACGCAGAGCACGTGGAATACATGGTATATCCCCGCGCCACCGCCCTCGCGGAAGTGCTGTGGACGCAGCCGGAGAAAAAGAACTACGACAATTTCCTCGAGCGGCTTAAATCGCACTTCCGCCGCCTGGAACTGAAAAACGTAAACTACGCGAAGCACGTATTTGAAGTGCGCGGCGTAGTGGAAAGCGGCGAAAATGGCGGCGTGCAGGTGAAGCTGGACAGTAAGCTGGATAGCGGAAAGATATTTTACACGACCGACAGCTCCGCCCCCACCGCGCAATCCACGCCCTACACCTCACCCATCAAAGTGGAACACACCGGCATCATCAGGGGAGCCGTGTTCCAGGGAGACCGGATGTACGGCAATGAATTCCAGCAGGCATTTCAACTCCACAAAGCAGTAGGCAAAACAGTTACGCTGGCCCGCCCGCCGCACCAGAACTACAATCCCGGCAGTTCTTTTGTGCTGGTGAACGGTATCCGCGGCGCCGTGGAATTCAATGATAACCAGTGGACCGGCTACAACGGCAACAACTTCGAAGCGGTAGTGGACCTTGGCGATTCCACAGAGATCAATACCATCACCATCGGCCTGCTGCAGGCAAAAGACCAATGGGTCTATGCCCCGAAGCAGATCGATTTTTACATTTCGCAGGATGGGAAAACATACAAGAACGTATTCAAGCTGACCGGACTGAACGAAAGCAATGAAAATGGCATCATGCAAAAAACAGCTGTGCTGGAAAATACAAAAGCACGCTATGTAAAATTTGTGGCGCTGAATGCCGGCACTATCCCGAAAGGCAAGCCCGGCGAAGGAAGCCCGGCCTGGTTGTTTGTGGATGAGCTGATCGTAAACTGAACATATTGGAGACGAAAGCGGAAGCCCTTGCGAAAGCAGGGGCTTTCTGCTTTTTTGGATTAATTTAGCGGCAACACAATACGTTCATGGGAAAAAAAGCCATCGTCATATCATTCAACGGCAAATCAAATGCCGGCGGCGTAGAGCGGGTCGTTTATTATATCGATGCATATTTTAACAGCAGGGGAATAGAAACAAAGATAATCGACGAGGCTTTCCTGCTGGGTTCGTTTATCGGGAAGCTGTACGCCCGGCTGTTCAATTACCGTCACTTCAGAAAGCGTAAAAGTATTTACCTGGCCCGCTACGCCTCCGCCTGGCTGTGGATAACGGGACAATGGCGCAACATCGTGATCTCGCATGGCGAGTCGGCGCCCTTTTTCCCGGTGGATTTTCTTTTCATTCATGGCAGCTACCACGCAATGGAGCTGGCTTATGGCAAGCCGGACGAAAAACTGAGCAGGATGGCGAACCTCCAGCGCCTGGCCTGCCGCTATGCCAAAGCGATCATTGCAGTTTCGGAAAAAGTAAAGCGGGACCTTGCCCATTACTACGGAACAGATCTGCAAAAAGTAGGTGTCCTGAATAACTGCGTGGACACCCGACGTTTTTTCCCGGTTTATGGAAACAATGATAACATCACCAGGGTGCTGTTCGTCGGACGCCTTGAGAA
>CBINIO010000766.1:0-1605 GCA_966250725.1 uncultured Chitinophaga sp. | reverse complement strand
ATTGCCCACGGCAGCGTCGCTTACGATGGGAAAATGATCGGAGGCCTGCGTGGTGGAGATCACATGGCTGTTGCTGAAAGTGATATTGGAGGTGCCGAGAATATAATCGATGCGCACGGTCGGGTTGTTCGACTTGAACGAATACGCCGTGGCCTGGCCTTCGAATGCATCCACCATCGTTTCTTTGATGGACCGGATGTTAAAGTTGGCGGGAACGGCGTTCAGATCGCCCAGCAAAATTTTGGTGCCGTAATTTTCGTCCATCCAAACCCTTAGCTGCTGCCGCTGCTGCCGCAGCAACGCGGTGTCCGCAGCCAGGTGCGTGAGATAAAACAGCATGGGATGACCGTCTATAACGATGCGCGTTTCGAGCAGACCGTGATAATGCGTGCCATACGCATCGTATAACCGCGCGTTGAGCAACTCAATGGGATATTTGCTGAGGATGGCGTGGCCGAATTCCCGCGGCTTGTTGCCTGAGGCCGTGGTGGCGGATTTCCAGGTGGTCTTCTGGAACTGGGCGTACATGCCCAGCTCGCCGGCGAGCCATGCCACCTGGTCCTCGTAATTCGTGGACGCGTCGTAGTTCTTATGCACTTCGTTCAAACCTATCACATCGGCGCCGGAGCCGCGGATCACGTCGGCAATGCGCTGCAGGTTATATATGCCGTCAATGCCGATGCCCGCGTGGATGTTATAGCTCATCACCTTCACTTCCGCGAGGGAAGCAAGCTGCGCGTCGCTTCGCAGGTCCGCCCGGGGCGCGGATTCCGCAGGTTCTTTTATTTTCGCGCAGGAAAACAGCAGGCCGGCGCTGCAAACGAATGCCAGCAGGATAAACGATTGGTGAACGGTTTGTTTCATGGTAAAGATTTTAAGTTGATAAAACCCATCTCCCACTGTACCTGTCATGGATCTAAAACATCCAGC
Organism: uncultured Chitinophaga sp.; assembly: GCA_966250725.1. Lineage (GTDB taxonomy): Bacteria > Bacteroidota > Bacteroidia > Chitinophagales > Chitinophagaceae > Chitinophaga. Next base: position 675 of record CBINIO010000766.1, on the reverse strand, counting down.
ACGTTGATGTAAAAACAATGTTTCACGGGATAGAACTCCACTTCGTTGCCGTTCAGTATTTTCACGCCCCGGTATGGTACAATGCCCAGCTCTCTCATGCAGCGCTTGTCCAGGTTCGCGATCATCCCGATCTGCGCCGTGTCGGTCACCGCCAGCGCGGGTTTGTTCAGCGGCATATTAAAACGGTATATCAGTCTCCCCGCGTTGCGCATGTTGGTGGTGGTATGCCTGGCGTGCGGCTCGATGATGATGACCGAATCGGGTATGCGCAGCTCGTTCACGAGATACCGTTTCATTTCCACGGCTTCGCTGTAGGGCGTGCGGTGCGGGTACACATGCCCGCCGGACACGATGATAAAAGGCGCCATTTTTCGATGGAATCTTTCCGCCGCCATCCTGCATCTCGCAATACCGCGATGGTCGAGCCGTATGCCCGGCGAATCGGGCCCGAAGCCCGGCACCAGCAAAGCGGTGTAAGGATATTTATCCCATTCGGTACGGGACGTGGCGGCATAGGCTTTTGCGTTCTGTCCGCCGGTGAGCGGCTCGTAGCGCGCGGCTTCATCGCGGCCGTTGAGCAGCAGCACGTCCAGCGCAAGGTCTGTCGGCAGCGCATAATACGGCGCCGCAGCGGCCGTTTTTTTCAACCGTTTGTCCAGCATTTTTTCCGCCGCC
>CBINIO010000765.1:0-1611 GCA_966250725.1 uncultured Chitinophaga sp. | reverse complement strand
GGCCGGGCTGGTGCCGCTGTTGCGGGCGGAAAGGCGTTCTCTTGCCATTGTGCGCCCCGATGAAGGTTTGCCTGCCGTCCCGCCGGACATATTGATAATAGACCAGTTTGAAGAAGCCCTCCGCCTGCCCGATACCGAAAAATTCCTCAACGAGGTGGCGGCGCTGCCGGTGCAGGTGATCCTCACCGTGCGTTCCGATTTCGAAAGATATTTCAGCGAAGGCGTGTTCAAAAACAGCTGGCAGCATGCGCGTTTCCCCATTCCCGCCATGAGCCGCGGCGAGCTGCGCGAAGCCGTGCTGCAGCCCGCGAAACAGGCCGTGCTGCTGTTTGAAGGCAAAGAAGGCTGGGAAGAGAACATCGTCACGGAACTGGCGCAGGCGCCCAGCCCGCTGCCTTTGCTGTCCTACACTTTGTCCATCGTGTTCAAACGTTCGGGCGGGCATGTGCTGTCGGAAAAAGTATACAACGATCTCAACGGTGTGTACGGCGCCATCGGCATTACCGCGGACGAGCTGTACGAACACGTGGATGAAAAAGCCGCCGGTACGAAGGAATCGCTGCAGCGCACCATGCGCGACCTGTTGCTCCGGCTGATCCATATCGACGGCGGGCGCATCGTTTCGCGGCGGGTAACGCGCGCTGCGCTCAGCTTCCGCGATGCCGCAGCGCAGCAAAGGATGGATGCGGTGATCGCGCTGATGACCTCGGCCGATTACCGGCTGCTGGTGGCCGGCGGACAGCATATAGAAGTGGCGCACGAATCATTCCTTCGTTCCTGGCCACGGGTTTCGGAATGGCTGCAGGAGCTGGGGCCGGAAAATTTTTCGCTGCTCCGGCGGCTGGAAGACGCGGCAAGTGAATACAAACGTTCGGCGCCGGAAAATCTCCCGGCGCCAAAACAGTTGGAGGAGACGGCCGGCGAACACGAACGTTCGTCCGCCCGCGAAGAGGAAACCGTGCTGTGGCACGACAGCCCTTATCTTGACGACCTGGCCGGCATTCTTCACGCCCACCCGCATTATCTCACAAAACAGGAGCGGCTTTTCCTGGAAGACAGCCGCGAGCTGCGCAATACGCGCCGTGTGGAACGCATGCACCGCCTGGCCCGCATCCTCGTTTCCGAGATAGCTTTCCGCGTGGAGCAAATGGAAGAGCATGATCTAACGCAGGCGCTGCGCCTGCTGGAAGAAGCCGTGGCTATTTGCCGGGACAACGGTCTTGCCGTGCCCGCGCGCATTTACCAGCTGCTTTGCCGGCTGTTCAACGAAGAATGGCTGCTGAAAAGACGGGCGCTTTACAAATGGGAATTTGCGCACGGCCGCTCCGTGAACGATATCGCACTGTCCGCGAACGGCCGCCTGCTGGCCTCTGCCGGGGCGGACGGCCGCGTATTCGTGACCGATCTGCAAAGCGGCAAAGTGAGCGTGCATGTTTTCGAAAATGAAGTGGAATGGGTGGAAGTGATGGCGGACAACAGCACCGTGCTGGCGCTTACTTCGTATGGCGATTTGTGGATGCTGAAGAAAAAGAAAAAGCCGCTCAGCGGTAAGATCCCGGTAAGACATGCGCAGCAAACCATCGATGGACAATACATCGGCGCGCTGGGCCA
>CBINIO010000764.1:0-1625 GCA_966250725.1 uncultured Chitinophaga sp. | reverse complement strand
CGTCTGCAGCGCCTGTTCAAAACCGGCATCACCGGTTACGGGTTCCACATAGATCTCCGGTTTCCAGTTTTCTTCTTTCCCCTGGCGGATCACGATATTGGCTTTGGTGCCGCGCGCGATGGCGTAGTGGGAATCGCCGCCGCCCGCGGGCGCTTCGAAGTTCCATAACGCTGACGCACGTACGTTAATGCCTTTCACCGCGTAGTGGATCGTGCCGTTGGCGGCCACTTCCACGAGCGTGTCGTTTTTCACGAAAGGTTTCATGAACTCGGGGAAAGCGCTGGCGCCGGTGATGGTGCTGAACTGGCTGAGGGTAAGCGGCGTTCTCCATTTTTCGGCTTTGGTAAGCTGTATGTCGGACTGGTAGTTGAGCGCCGTGGTGTCGAACAGCATCCATTGCGCAAGGTCTACCAGGTGCGTGTTCACGTCCACGTTGGCGTCGCCCTGCTGCGAGGGGTCGAAGAACCAGGCCGGGCGGCGCAGCGGCTTGCCGGAAACCATTTTGTAAAAATGATGGATGCTTTCAATTTCGATGGTCGGTTTATCGACGGTGCCTGCCTGCAATTCGCCGAATACCGTAGGCTGGTGGATCAGTTCTTTTTGCAGGATATTGGTGATCTCCGAGCGTTCGGTCATGATGTCGTACAGCAGCACTTTTTTCTCCGCGGCCGCGGTGAAGGAGGCTTTCAGCGATTCAAAATCTTCCGTGGTGATCGCCATCGGTTTGTCGGCGAGCACGTTCATACCGGCCTGCACGGCGGTGCTGATGTATTTGGTCTTGTCGTGGTTGTTCCCCGCGATCACGACCACGCTGCCTTTTTCGCCGGCGGTCATTTTTTCAAGGAAGTCCGTGCCGGTGTATACTTCTTCTTTCCAGTGCGGGGGATTTTCTGGCCGGGAATTGTATTGGTCGATGAGGGCCATATGCGCGTCCAGCTCCGGGCCTTCCGGCGCGTATACATGCACCACGCTGTCGATGCCGGGCGTAGTGCTTTTCTGAACGAGCGCGGCGTGGAAGTGGCCGGGCGCAAGGGTGATGAGATGTACCATTTGTTCCTGATCTTCTTTCGTTGCCGGGTTGCAGGCCGCCATCAGCAGGCTTGCTCCGAGGATGTAGCTGTTGTATTTCATGGTTTGCGTTTGTAATTATTGATACCGCACCGGTGTGGCGGGACTGGTGGCGTATGCTTTTGAAAGGTCGCGGCGGCCGCTCTGGCTCACTACCCAGCGGAGGCCCTGGTAAAGATGGTTTACGAATACCGGCTCCGCGTAATCGAGCTTGTTGTGGCCGAGGGAGGTGAACCAGATATGCCCCCCGTCGAAATGCTGGTACCATACGGCGGGATAATTGTTGCCGAAAGAGCCCTGGTGTTTGGCGAGCACCGTGTCGTTCACGATCTTGAGGCTGGACACGTCGTGCGCGATCAGCGTTTTGATGCCGGGATACATTTCTTTGGAAAAATAACATTCGTCCTCACGCTCCCATACGTTCGGCACATCGGTCATGGACGGGTGTTTGGGATCTATCACCTGCAGGCTGAATTTCTGGAATTTGGCATGCCAGCTGAAAGTGCCGCCGATCATCATTTTGAACCAGGGCCATTTCCTTTCCGTGCCGATGGCCG
>CBINIO010000763.1:0-1628 GCA_966250725.1 uncultured Chitinophaga sp. | reverse complement strand
AAAACCTCCATCCCGTGTGGCGTTTCCTGAATTATCTTTTATATCCTTTTTCAGTTCTCTACGGCCTGGTGCTCTGGCTACGGAACCGGCTGTACGATAACGGCCTGCTCACTTCCGTGGAGTTCGACCTGCCCGTGATCGCCGTGGGCAACCTGTCCGTGGGCGGCACCGGCAAAACGCCGCATGTGGAATATCTCATCCGCCTGCTGAAAGGGCATTACAACATCGCCACCCTCAGCCGCGGCTACAACCGCAAGACCAAAGGCTTCCTGCTGGCAAAGGAAAACACCACCGCCGCCGACATCGGCGACGAGCCCATGCAGTTCCACCAGAAATACCCGGACATTACCGTATGCGTGGGGGAAGAAAGGATGCTGGCCGTGCCGGAGCTGCTGGGCGACCGGCCGGAAACACAGGTGATACTGCTGGACGACGCTTTCCAGCACCGTTCCATCAAACCGGGCCTGAACCTGATGGTGACCGATTACAGCCGTCTTTTTACCCGCGACCACGTGGTGCCTTTCGGGCGGCTGCGCGAAGGGCGGAAAGGGTATCAGCGGGCAAACGGCATCATCGTCAGCAAATGCCCGCCCGACCTTACGCGGCAGGAACAGGAGGATATCCGCGCGGAAATACGGCCATTGCCGCAGCAGCGGCTGTTTTTCACCACCCTGCGGTATGGGCGGCCCTTTGACATGCTCACGAACGAAACGGCCATGATCCCGGCCGATGCGGGCATTCTCGTGGTTTGCGGCATCGCCCGGCCGGAGCCGCTGGTACAACATTTGCTGCAACAGCATCAAAACGTCCACCTGCTCCCGTTCCCGGACCATTATTACTACACGCAAAAAGACCTTGACAAGATACAAACGGAGCTTGACCGGATAGACGGGGCGCGGAAAGTGATCGTCACCACGGAAAAAGACGCCGTAAGGCTGCACCTGCTGAAAGAGCGGATCGGGCGCATGCAGCTGCCGTTTATGGTGATGCCCGTGGAAGTAGCTTTCCTGGCGGGAGAGGAGGAATCGTTTAATAGTTTTATTTTTGACTATGTTGCAAAAGGGTTGTTGACGGCAGCGAATGAAGCCTGACAATCAGTACCGCACCCAAAAATCATGTTAATGGCAAAGAAGAAGAAACCCAAAAAAGAAAGCAGCCAGAAAAAGACCTATAAAGGTATTGTGGACGTAACCCGCTCCGGGATGGCCTTTGTGGCGGTAGAAGGCCTGCCGAGCGACATCATGGTAAAACAGAAGAACCTGAACACGGCGCTCGACGGCGACGAAGTGCTGGTGGACGTGATCCGCCAGGGCAAAGGTCTCGGCCGTATGGAAGGTTTTATTACCGATGTGCTGAAACGCAAAAAGACCGAATTCACCGGCACCATACAGCTCAGCAAAACCTTCGCATTCCTCGTGCCTGAAAAAGGCGCCGGTGTGCCGGACATCTATATTCCCGAAAATTCGCTCGGCGAAGCCAAGGACGGCGATAAAGCCGTGGTACGCATCACGGCCTGGGGCGAAAAAACGCGCAAGCCGGTAGGGGAGATCGTGGAAATACTCGACGCGTCCGACTCCAACGACCTCGCGATGAAGGAAATACTCGTGGAAAGCGGTTTCCCGCTGCAT
>CBINIO010000762.1:0-1632 GCA_966250725.1 uncultured Chitinophaga sp. | reverse complement strand
TCCAGCGGTAAATATTCTGCGTGGCGGCGCTGAGCGGCAAAGGCTCCACGAGATGGAAATAATAGATAAACTCCAGCACTATGAGGCAAACGATGGGCATGGACGCGCAAATAATACGCTGCGCCTTTTCCTGCGGGCGCCAGATGAGCAGCGCCACGCTCATCATGAACACGGCCAGCAGCTGCACTTCCGTCACCCTTCCCAGGATGCTGCCGTAATACAGAATGATGAGGATATAGATCACGTGCATGCCTATACGGGAAGCGTTGTAGCGCCGCCGCCCGTTGAGGCCGATCATGGCGAAAAAAGCGGGGCAGAATATACCAACGGCGGGAATGAGTATCAGCAGCGAACGCAGTAGCAGGTAAAAGGAAACGCCGTAAACGGCCACAAGTATCCCCGACGCAAAACAGACCACGTTCACCACTTTGATCCTTCGCGCTTCTTCTTTTCCGGAAACTTGCAGGATGCCTGTGCGGTATACCCGTTGCATACGGGCACGCAGTGATTGGGATAAAACAGGTGTCATCGAATAGGTTTTAAAATACAAACAGCCTGGAATAACGCAGCCCGGCCAATAACAACGGTTTTTCATTTCACAGGCCGGCATCAGGTGATCCGGCCGGGTGCGGTCCGGTTCGGTCAAATAGGCGGATAAGGTTGATCGTTACTTATTAAAAATAAGGAATACTGTCCATAGCGTGGTATATACGCAAAATATGCCTGGGTGGATCTAATCTTTGCCCCTCTTCTTTTTATTGCCGGTGGCGGCTTCGTGCGGCAGCGGCGCGGACTGCTGTCGTGGCCGGTTGCCCATCACCGAGCTGCTCAGCTCTCCGCGGTCGTAGGTTTCGCGCATCATGGCCCCGTCTTCGTCGTACACTTTCCATTCGCCATGTTTTACGGAATAACCTTTCCGGGTCACTTCGGTGAGGCTTTCCTCGCCGCTCACCGGGTCTACGACCACCACGGTATCTTTCTGCCCGTCTATATCCACGGACAACATATTGCCGACGGCGCTGACCCTGCCGTTGGGGTAATAATATTTGCAGAGGCCGTCCAGCACCCCGAATTTGAATGTCTCTTCGGCCATCACGCCCCCGTCTGCCGAGTATTTTTTCCAGACGCCTTCCCTGCGGCCGTTCTTATAGATGCCCTCCCAGGTATAGCCGGGCTCCCCGCGAAGCGGCGCTACCTGCTCCACCCAGGGGCCCTGTTTACGTTTTTTGGCATCCGTCTGATTGGTGGCGGTTTGTGCTGCGGCCAGCAAGGTGAAGCCGGCGCATATTATCAGCAAACATATTTTTTTCACAGGAAGAATGGATTTGATCACAAATTAATCTTTTTCTTCAAATGATAAAAGGCCCCGGCATGCGTCGGGACCTTTTATGCTGGAAAATTAGGCTGGGTATGACTATTTGGTTAAGGTGATGGTTTCTATCCGGTTATCCCTGTTCCGCTCTACTTCCACGCCAGTAATGGTCGTGTCTTTATACCCGTTGCCGGCGTTCACGAACACGCTGTAAGTGCCCGTTTTAAGCCCGCGGACCTTAAATTCGCCGCCTCTGCCGGGTATGGCGTACAGCGAATCGAGATCGTTGTAAACGGTGATGACCGCCTCTGCGTCCGTAG
>CBINIO010000761.1:0-1634 GCA_966250725.1 uncultured Chitinophaga sp. | reverse complement strand
GAAGAAAGACCCGGCCTGCTTGTGTATCAGGTTGCCGTTCTTGCCGATCCAGCCGAGACCGCTGCGCTGCGCCCAGCTTCGTTCCAGCACGGGCGCGGAATCCACGAACCCCCGGCCCTGGATGTCGCCGATCTCCGCCCGCAGCTCCGCCAGCAGCGTATTCAGCTTCCCCCTGATCACGTCGTGATAGTCTTTGCCGTAAGCGTATTTGGCTACTTTCGGGGCGTCGGGCCGCTGTGTTTCGGGAGGGTAATAGTTCAGCAGCAGCGTGATCACGGATTGCGCTCCTTCTACCAGCAGCCGCGGGTCTATACGTTTGTCGAAGTAATTCTCCATGTACTGCATGTTCCCGTGCATACCCTGCCGCAGCCACTGCTCCAGCCGGTAGGCATCCTCCGTGAGCTGCACGGCCTCTGCGATGCCGCAATGGTCAAACCCCAGCGCCCGGGCCTTCTGCCTGATCAGCAGCGTATTTTTCTCGGGTGTCTGCATTCTGCCGCAAGTTACGATTTTCGCCGCGCCCGCAGACCGTATGCGCCGTTGAAAAAATATGCTATATTTATGGCGTATACACCCTTTACCTAATCCATTCAGTAATGCCAAAATCTTTTTTTCTGCTGCTGGGATTGATGTTCCCCGTTTGTTTAACTAACGCGCAGGATAAAACGCCTGCTTCTTTTGGAAAGATCAAACCGGATGATTTCCGGAAAGCGCCCTACAAGATCGACTCCTCCGCCAGCGCGGTGGTGATCGCCGATGTAGGCTCCTCGGAGTTTGAATCGGGGAGCGACGACTTTATGCAGGTCTTCAAGATATACCGGCGCATTCACATTCTCAATAAAAGCGGGTACGACGAAGCGAACGTGTCCATTTACCTCCATGCCGAAGGCACGGCCGAAGAAAAGCTGCTGAACCTGAAAGCCGTGACCTATAACCTGGAAAACGGCAAAGTGGAGGAAACCAAGCTGAGCGGCAAATCGGTGTTCACCGAAAAGGTGGACAAAAACGTCACCATCAAAAAATTCACGCTGCCTGCGGTAAAGGAAGGCTCCATCATCGAATATTCCTATACGATCAACTCCGAGTTCCCGCGTTACCTGCGTCCCTGGGCTTTTCAGTCCACCACGGCGCCGGTGCTCTGGAGCGAATACGAAGTGATGGTGCCGGAATATTACGAATACATTTTTCTCAGCCAGGGGTATCATCCCTTTTTTATCAAAGACAGCGAGAACGACCGCAAGACCTTCAGCTTCTCCGTGTCTGACGACGGTTACGGCGGCTATGGCGGCATACGCACGCGCCAGGTCTCCGTTTCCCCGGGCATAACCCGTCATCGCTGGGTGATGAAGGACGTGCCCGCGCTGAAAGAAGAAAATTACGTCACCACGCTCGGCAATCACATCAGCTATATCGAATTCCAGCTGGCGGCCATCCGCTTTCCCGAATCGCCGGTGCGGCAGATTATGAGCACCTGGCCGAAGTTCGCGGAAGAGATGTTGAAAGACGAGGATTATGGCGCCGACCTCGACAAAAACAACGGCTTCCTCGCGGACAAGGTGGAGGAGCTGACGAAAAATGCGGCCACGGCAAAAGAGAAGGCGGAAAAGATCTACAGCTTCGTGCGCGACAACTAT
>CBINIO010000760.1:0-1641 GCA_966250725.1 uncultured Chitinophaga sp. | reverse complement strand
CCACACGGGATGGAGGTTTTAAGCTGTGAAATAAAAAATGCCGCCGGGCGTCACCACTGTGTTCATCGGTACGTCGCCGCGCCAGGTATCCGCAAGCGGCTCCGGCAGCGGGGGAAACAGGCAGAGGCCGACGGTCTTTACACCGGGCCGGCACTGCTGCAGGAAAACATCGTACATGCCTTTGCCGTAACCTACGCGCTGGCCGGTATTGTCGAAGGCCAGCATCGGCACGAACACCACGTCGATGTCCTGCGGGGCGACCAGCTCGCCGCTTTCGGGCTCGGGGATGCCGTAGGAATTATGCACGAGGCGGGTAGCGTCGTTCCAGCGGAAATGCTGCATGCCGCCGGTGGCAAGGTACGAGCGGCTGAGCACGAGCTGCACGCCCGGGTATTGCTGCCGCAGCCAGTCCGCCAGCGGAAAAGTGTCTACTTCCTTTTTGGCGGCGATGGGCAGGAAAAGATGGATATACGAAGGCGATCCGAATTCGAGTTTCCTGCAATGCTCCAGCAGCGCGGCGTTCAGCCGGGCCGCTTCGGCTTCGCCGAGGGCCAGCCGCTTTGCAAGGTAATCTTTCCGGATGTCCTTTTTGAATAATGGCATTGCAGGTTCGTTATTGGGCAAGCTGGTGCAGCAGCGCGGGTTTCATCGATTCCGCCTGCAGGGTCACAAAATCGCGGTTCAGCCGCCGCGCCCGCGGGATGCGCGTGATGCGCGGGTAATGGCTCCAGCTGATGATATCGTCCTCATTGCTGTGATGATCGCCGCTGAAAACCCAGCCCAGCACGGGAATGTCCGCATTGCGCAGCGCCATGGCCGTCAGCAGGCAATGGTTGATGCTGCCCAGGTAATTCTGCGCCACCACGATCACTTTTGCTTCCAGCGCTTTTATCAGGTCGATGGTGAAATACTGTCCGTTCAGCGGTACCATGAGACCGCCGGCGCCTTCTATCACCAGGGTTTTACCGGGCTGCTGCAATTGTTTTGCGCGTTCGATGATGCGGTCTTCCGAAATGATCACGCCTTCCCTTCGGGCCGCCAGGTGCGGCGATGCGGGCATCCGGAGACGGTACAGCTCTTCCTGCGCGTTGGCGGGCTCGCTGAGCAGGGCGCGTACCGTTTGTGTGTCCGTGGTATCCTGCAGGCCCGACTGCACCGGTTTCCAGTACAACGCGCCCAACGCTTCCGTTACACAGGCCGAGGTCACCGTTTTGCCTACGCCGGTACCGATACCGGTGATGAAGATGTTATTCATAAAAGCAAATATAAATCATCATTCAGGCATTTACCTTAATTTCGTCTATCAAGCACCAAAACTTATGAACTACTGCGAAAACATACTTGAAACGATCGGCAATACCCCACTGGTAAAGCTCCACCGCGTAAGCGCCGGGCTCCCCTGCCCCGTGTTCGCCAAAGTGGAATTCTTTAATCCAGGCAATTCCATCAAAGACCGCATGGCGCTGAAAATGGTGGACGAAGCGGAAAAACGCGGCCTGCTGAAACCCGGCGGCACCATCATCGAGGGCACTTCCGGCAACACCGGCATGGGCCTCGCGCTGGCGGCCGTTATCAAAGGGTACAAATGCGTATTCACGACCACCGATAAACAATCCAAAGAAAAAGTGGATATCCTGAAAG
>CBINIO010000759.1:0-1650 GCA_966250725.1 uncultured Chitinophaga sp. | reverse complement strand
AAGGAAAAAAGATCGCGATCTGCGGCGACATCATGCATTCCCGCGTGGCGCTCTCCAATATTTACTGCCTGAAGAAATTGGGCGCGGAAGTGACCGTGGTAGGCCCGCCCACGCTGATCCCCAAACATATCGGCGAGGCGCTGGGCGTGAACGTGAGCTACAACATCCGCGAAGCCCTCGAATGGGCGGACGTGGCCAACGTGCTGCGCATACAGCTGGAAAGACAGAACATGCCGCTGTTCTCGTCGCTCCGCGAATATTCCCTCGCTTACGGCGTCAACCGCAAGCTGCTGGACAGCCTGAAAAAAGACATCGTGATCATGCATCCCGGCCCGATCAACCGCGGCGTGGAATTAAGCTCCGATGTAGCGGACTCCGGGCAGAGCATCATCCTCGACCAGGTGGAGAACGGCGTAGCCACGCGCATGGCCGTGCTGTACCTGCTGGGAAGGAACGAATCGTAATGACCGCATTCCGGATAAAAGAAAAACTCCCGCGCTTTGGCCGGGAGTTTTTTTATGATGGGACAGGCATCAGCAAGCTGCGGCGCTGTTCAGTCATTCCTCAAACTCTCCGCGGGATCGGCCTGCGCCGCCCTCCAGGTCTGCGATACGATCGCCGCCAGGCATACCGCCAGCACCGCCGCGAAACACAGCATCACGCTGCCAAAACCAAAATGTATGCGGTAAGGGAAATTGTTCAGGAAAAACACGCTCGCCAGCCATCCCAGCGGCAGAGCGATACAACCCGCAATGCCGATGATCTGCAGGAAACCTTTTGAAAGCAGCAGCACAAGGCTTTTCACGTCGGCGCCCATCACTTTGCGCACGCCGATCTCCTTTTTTCGCAGGGAGGTGGAATAGATCACCATCGCCAGCAGGCCCATTACGGCGATCAGCACCGTCATAATGGAAATGTAACCCAGGAAGGAAACACCGTCCGCCTGTTTTTGACTGCGGTACAGCTCTTCCGCCAGCCATTCCGCCTGGAAAGGCTCGCCGGGATACAGCTTCTCCCATACCGCCTTTACGCGCTTCTCAAACCGGGAAGGATCGGCCACGGCCGCCTTTACCTGCAGCAGGCTGTAATTCCCGCCATTCGCCACCACGGCCATCGGCCGGATGGGCTGCCCAAGATGCTGGTAATTAAAATCTTTCAGCACGCCCGCTATAGCGGCGGTAGCCGTATCGTTTATGCGTACCAGTTGGCCCGCCGCGCTCGCCGCGTCCCTGAACCCCAGCGCGGTGGCCGCCTTTTCGTTGATCAGCAGCTGGCCGGTTTGTCCCGGCTGGAAATTGCGCCCGGCCGCGAACCGCAGGCCCATTACGTTCACAAGGTTTTCGTCGCCGGAAAAATATTCCATCGAAGCGGCTTCTTTGGACTGGCTGCCTTTTACGGACAGCTGGCCGCCGAGATATTTTTTGAAGTCGTAGGAAGTGGCCGCTATTTCTTCCACGCCGCTCAGCGACGCCAGCTCCTGCCGCAGCAGGTAATCCGCATGCCCCTGCAAATGCACGGTGTACACGCCTTCCGGCCGGTAACCTTTATTGGCGTCCGCCATGTAGGAAAACTGGCGGTAGAACGCACACAGGAACACGGTGATAATGAGCGAGAGCGCCAGCTGGAATACGAGCAGGCTTTTGCGCAGCC
>CBINIO010000758.1:0-1654 GCA_966250725.1 uncultured Chitinophaga sp. | reverse complement strand
TTTCGCCGGAAGGAAGCCCCATTCACTGGAAAGTGTGGGAGAAGGACGGCCACATCCATGCCATCGTGCAGGACCATGGGATGGGCATACCGGAGGAAGACAAAGCCTATCTTTTCAGCAGCTTTTTCCGCGGCCGCAACGTGACCAACATCCAGGGCACGGGGCTCGGGCTGCACATCGTGAAACGGTATGTGGACATGCTGCACGGGCAGATCAGCGTTGAAAGCGAGCTGAACAAAGGCACGAAGATCATTCTCAACTTCCCAAATCAACAGACCATATGACAGCCACTATCCTGGTAGTAGACGATCATCCCGGCATCCGCGAGAACGTTGCGGAAATACTTACGCTGGCCGGTTACAACGCGCTGGAAGCGGAAAACGGCAAACAGGCGATAGAAATTGCGCGCGAACGACAGCCCGACCTGATCGTGTGCGACATCATGATGCCCGAGCTCGACGGCTACGGCGTGCTGCACATGCTCCGCAAATATCCCGAAACCGAGCACATCCCTTTCATATTCGTGACCGCCAAAACCGACCGCAGCGATTTCAGGAAAGGCATGGAAATGGGCGCTGACGATTATATCACCAAACCGTTCGAAGACGTGGAGCTGCTCACCGCCGTTGAAACGCGGCTGAAAAAACAACAGTTCCTCGAAGAAAAATTCGCCGCGGCGCGTACGCAGTCCATCGGCAGCATACTGCAGGACTGGCAGGCTTCCGGCCTGCTGCAGCTCAACCTCGACGCTTACGACGTGATGCAGTATTCCAAAAAACAGCCGGTGTACCGCGAAGGCAAACATCCGCAATTCCTTTATTACGTAAAAAGCGGGAAAGTAAAAGCCTACCGCATGAACGACGACGGCAAGGAATACATCACCAACCTGTTCGGCGCGGGCGATTATTTCGGGTACGTTCCCCTGCTGGAAGACCATCCTTACGACGAGAACGCCGAGGCGCTCGAACACACGGAGCTGGTGCAGATACCCAAAGAAGTGTTCCTCGAGCAATTGCTCAACGACATCAGCGTGGCGCGCACTTTTATCAAACGCATCGCGATGGAAGTAAAGGAAAAAGAAGACCGCCTGCTGCAGCTGGCATACGATTCGCTCCGCAAACGCGTTGCCAACGGCCTGCTGGCGATCCACGACAAGCTGCACCTGGAGCAGCAGCCCGATGCGCTGATAGAGCTTTCCCGCGACGATATCGCGCGGTTCGTGGGCACGGCTACCGAATCGCTGATCCGTACATTGAGCGATTTTAAATCGGAGAAGCTGATCGAAATGCAGGGTACGCGGATCAGGATCGTGCAGCCGGAATTGCTGCGGAAGCTGTTGTATTGAGATGCATTATTTGACCACGTTAAACACCGCTTCTTTCACATCACGGCTGTTCGGCCCCACCATTACCCTGAACTCGCCCGGCTCCCAGGTGTATTTCATGTCGCGGTCGTAAAATTTCAGGTCTTCCACGCTGATCGTAAAGGTCACTTCTTCTTTCATACCTTTTTCGAGGAAGAGTTTTTTAAACCCTCTCAGTTCTTTCAGCGGCCTGTTCACGCTGGCCGTTACGTCGCGGATGTACAGCTGTACGACTTCTTCGCCGTCGTAGCTGCCGTCGTTGGAAATGGTTACGGTCACCTGCAGTTTTTC
>CBINIO010000757.1:0-1666 GCA_966250725.1 uncultured Chitinophaga sp. | reverse complement strand
CCGAAGCGCTGCCCGACGGCACCATGATCGCCGCGGGGTTTGGCGGCTTTACGAGCGCCAGCGACCTGGAGATCGTGCGGAGGGCATTGGCGATGATGGCGTGATCATTCACTTTAAATAAAAAAGGATATGGCAAAAGCATTTTTAGGCATGGGCCTGCTGGGAGCGAATTTTGTAAAGGCGATGTTGGACAAGGGTGAGAAAGTGCAGGTGTGGAACCGCAACCCCGCAAGGGCCCAGGCGCTGGAAGCCTCCGGCGCAAAGGTTTTCGCGAACGTGGCGGACGCCGTGAAAAACGCGGACTATGTACATATAACCGTAAAGGACGATGCCGCGGTAAACGAAGTGCTGGCCGCAGCCGCGCCCGGTCTCAAACCCGGCGCGGTGATCATCGATCATACGACCACCACCGTTGAAGGCGCGCGCGAGCGCACGAAAGCATGGAAGGAAAAAGGGTTTGCGTATCTCCACGCACCCGTGTTCATGGGCCCCGCGAACGCCCGCGAAGGCAGCGGCTACATGCTCGTGTCCGGCGACCAGGACGTGATCGCCAAAGTGCAGCCGTTGCTGGAAAAAATGACCGGCAAGCTCGTCAACCTCGGCCCTGAAGAAGGAAAGGCCGCAGGCATGAAGCTGATCGGCAACAGCTTTTTGGTGGCCTTCGTAGCCGGGTTGTCCGACACTTTGTCGCTCGGCAAAGCGCTGGATATTTCCGCGGAAGACATCGGCTCGCTGTTCGGCACCTGGAACCCCGCGCAAATGCTGGGCGCCCGCCTGCAGCGCCTCAGCAGCGGCGATTACAGCAAAGCGTCCTGGGAGCTGAGCATGGCCCGGAAAGACACGCAGATATTCATCGATAGCGTTAATGCGCAAAAAGGCTCGCTGATCGTGCTGCCGGCCATCGCCGCGCAGATGGACAAGATGATCGGGCAGGGGCTGGGCGCCAGCGACTGGACGGTGATCGCAAAAGATGCCGTAAAATAAGAACAGGAAGGGCGCTCGCAAAAACGGGCGCCCGTTTTTTATCGGCTTTGACTATTGAGAACGGAACGGATCTGTTTGTACAGCGCTTCTTTGTTGCTTGGCCGCAGCGCTTTCGCCACCGCCAGTTTCCCGTTTTTGTCGAAAAGAAAATACTGCGGGTAATATTCCGCTTTGTCCGCATGACCGGCCAGCAGCTCTTTCCAGAAAGGCGCAGCGGTCTCTCGGGTTTTGCGCAAATGAACGCCTTCCATATCGTTTACCCTGATAAAGTTTTTCCACAACGCGTCGCGGCTGTCCTCGTCCACATCGAGGTATACGTACGCTACGTCTTTTCCCGCGAAAGCGGCTTTGAGCGCGGGCAAATGTTTGATCTCTTCCTTGCAGGGCCCGCACCAGGTGCCCCATACGTCCAGGTATACCACCTTTCCTCTTAACGGCGCGATCACTTCGTAAATGGAGGTGAGCTTGCCGTAATCTTTCAGCACCACGATGTTCTCATTGTTCTTATTGGCCGCCAGCATGGCTTGAAGTTCCGCCACCATCCGGCGCACCTCGTTTGCATAACGGCTCTGCGCGAATTGTTCCAGGAAAGCGCCGGCGAGGCTTTGCGCCTGGTGGAGGTCTTTGTCAAGATATTGGTTCCTGATCTGCTGGAAAGTATACGTTTCCGTTACGGCCGGCG
>CBINIO010000756.1:0-1686 GCA_966250725.1 uncultured Chitinophaga sp. | reverse complement strand
TGCATGTTGTGTCCATCTCGAAGTTCGAAGTAAAAAGCCAGCAGGCCGACGTGGACGCCGTAGTGGCAGAATGTTTTGAAGCTGGCGGGCATAACGTCCGCGAAGAGACCACCACGATGGTGCTGATCCCCGCTGTGGCGGACGCGGTAACGATACCCGTGATAGCGGCGGGCGGTATCGGCTCGGGAAGGGCCATGGCGGCGGCTTTCGCGCTGGGCGCATCCGGCGTGCAGGTGGGCAGCCGTTTTGTGGCTACGCCGGAGGCATCGTCGCACGCATCGTTTAAAGAGGCCGTGGTGAAAGCCGGTGAGGGCGATACGATGTTGTCGCTGAAACAGCTCACGCCGGTGCGGCTGCTGCGCAACGCGTTTTTTGAAGCGGTGCAGAAAGCGGAGCTGGAAGGCGCGGGGCGGGAAGAGCTGAATATCCTGTTAGGCCGCGGCCGCTCCAAACGCGGCATGTTCGAAGGCGATCTGGCGGAAGGCGAACTGGAGATCGGGCAGGTGAGCGCGCTGATACATGAAATAAAGCCTGCCGCGGAAGTGCTGCGGGATATTTGGGAAGAATTTGAAAAGACATGCAGGCGGTTAGGGGGAATTGCTTCTTCCCAATAAAACCTGCAATACCACAGGGTTACTGATATAATGACGCGAGGCGCTTCTCCCAAACGTAATATTTACGGGAATTACGGAAGCACGCGTACCCGGCGCTCCCTCCTGCAAGCAGTTTCCTGCATCCCCTTCAACATAACAAAAACCTGCAGCAGCCACCGCCGTTGCAGGTTAAAAATATTCTCCGCTTGTATAATCAATTCTTCCTTACCAGCCATTTCCCCACTTCCTTCAGCGTCACCTTTTTACCATACAGCAAGATCCCCGTGCGGTAAATCTTCGCCGCTATCCAGGTAGTACCGATAAAACCCGCTACCAGCAAAGCCATCGACAAACCCAGCTGCCAGTAAGGCACCGTGCCCGGCACACCGTACGGCAGCCGCGCCATCATCACGATGGGCGACGAAAATGGAATGATGCTTCCCCATACCGCCAGCGCGCTGTTGGGCCTGGTAACGGCGGACATCATAATGATGATGGAAAAAATGATCGGCAGCGTGATCGGGAAGGTCAGCGATTGCGCATCGTTCGGGTCTTCGTTCACCAGGCTGCCCACCGCGGCGAACAGCGCGGCGTAAAACAGGTACCCGCCAAGAAAATAGAAAATAAAACAGCCTATGAGCAGCGGCCAGTTGGCGGTGCCGGCCATTCTTGTCATTTCCATGATCGCCTGTTCGGTGGCCTTGCCGGAAGCCGCGGCCCCCGGGGAATTTGCCATCGCGTTGTTAGCCATGTCCGGCCCGAACGCCAGGATCAATATCCAGTACAGCCCCACGATCAGCACGATCCAGATCAGGAACTGCGTAAGCCCCACGCAGGCGATGCCGATGATTTTGCCCATCATCAGCTGGAAAGGTTTCACGCTGGAAACCACCACTTCCGCGATGCGGTTCATTTTTTCTTCCATCACCCCGCGCATTACCATCATGCCGAACACGAGCAGCACAATATAGATCAGGAATCCGCAGCCCCAGCCGATGGCTGACGCAAAGCCCGCGCTGCCCCTGCGGCCTTCCTTGCCGGCAAGGTTCACGATGTCGATATCCACGCGGATGTCTTCCAGCTTTGACTTATC
>CBINIO010000755.1:0-1687 GCA_966250725.1 uncultured Chitinophaga sp. | reverse complement strand
CAGACCATTTTCATCTGCACGGACGCGAACTCTTTCGAGGTGCCTTCCATGTAAAACCGCGCGTTGCGCGCGCCCACCATGTCCAGCAGGATGCCGTAAGCGGCCGTATAGCCCGGTACATGCGGCGTGCGCGCCCAGTAGCGCGTGCCGAGGCAGTAGTCGTTGCCGTAGTCTTCCACGTCGGTAAACAGCAGGTCGATGCCGTAGCCGGGGTTTTGTGTTTTGAGATGACGCGCCACTTCCAGCAATACCGCCGTGCCGCTGCCGCCGTCGTCCGCCCCGTCGAAAGGTTTGTTCCGCGCTTTGGCGTCCTTGTCCGCAACGGGCCGTGTGTCCCAATGCGTGAGCAGCAGGATGCGCCTTTTTACACCGGGGTTGAACGTGGCGATGATATTGATGCAGGGCAGGTTCTTTCCTTCGGAATTTACGTTTACGCGCTGCACGTACACCGTGTCCGCCAGCGGGCGCAGGCGGCCGGTCAGCCAGTCCGCGCATTCCGTTTGCGCTTTGGTGCCGGGGATGCGCGGGCCGAAGGCCACCTGTTTTTCGATGGAGGCATAAGCGCTGCCGGCCGCAAACACCGGCACGATCGCAGCCGGTTTTTGTTCCGCCGGTTCGGCGGAAGATTGTTTGCTGCCGCTTTTGCAGGCCGTCAGCGAAAGGGCGGCCCAAAAAAAGTATTTCCGCATGTTAGTCGATGGCGTATGAAACGGTCCCGTCTTTTTCGTCTTTCAGCTGGATGCCGATGGACAGCAGCTGGTTCCGTATCTTGTCTGAAGTGGCGTAATCTTTTTTGGTCTTGGCTTCCTTGCGGATGTCGATCAGCAGCTGCAGCACGCCGTCCAGCTTGTTGCTGTCTTCCGGTTTTTCGGGCTGCAGGCCCAGGATGTCGATCATGTAGGTATGCCAGGTGTTTTTCAGCAGGTCGAACGTGTTCTCGCTGATCTCGTGCATTTTGATCTGGCCGCCGCGCAGCGAATTGATAACGGGCGACAGCTCAAAAAGATTGGCGAGCACTTTGGCGGTACTGAGGTCGTCGTTCATGGCGGTGGCGCAGTCGCGGCACCATTCCTGCACCTGTTTGTCCAGCTCTTCGTTCACCGGCGCGCCGTTGCTGGCATAGCTCAGCTTTTGCAGCACTTCGTAGGCGTGCCAGAGGCGGGCAAGACCTTTCTCCGCGGCCTGCAGGGCCTCGTTGGAGAAGTCCAGCGTGCTGCGGTAATGGGTCTGGAGTATGAAGAAGCGGATGGTCATGGGGCTGTAACCCTTTTCCAGCAAGGGATGCGTACCGGCGAACAGCTCCGTGAGACGGATCACGTTGCCGTAGCTTTTGCCCATCTTTTTCCCGTTGATGGTGATCATGTTGTTGTGCACCCAGTAGCGGGCCATCAGTTCGCCGTGCGCCACTTCGCTTTGCGCGATCTCGCATTCGTGATGCGGGAACTGCAGGTCCATGCCGCCGCCGTGGATGTCGAACTGTTTGCCGAGGTATTTGCTGCTCATGGCGGAGCATTCGATGTGCCATCCGGGGAAACCCTCGCCCCATGGGCTCGGCCAGCGCATGAGGTGTTCGGCCGGCGCTTTTTTCCAGAGCGCGAAATCCACCTTGTTCTTTTTTTCGTCCTGGTTGTCCAGCTCGCGCGTGGTTTCCAGCTGGTCTTCTATCACGCGGCCGCTGAGGATGCCG
>CBINIO010000754.1:0-1691 GCA_966250725.1 uncultured Chitinophaga sp. | reverse complement strand
GTATTTCGTGATGCTGGGGTCGGGGCTGGGATTCCATTGCAGCTTGATGCGCAGGTTGCCCTGGTACGCCGAAAAATTGCTGACGAGACCGGGGTAAACGATCTCCCGTTCGTCCAGCAGGTCCTTGTATTTGTCGTCGTCCTTCATACAGGCGGCCAGCAGGCAAAACAGGAATATGGCGGGAATGAAAAATGATTTCATATGCATTGCATTTTGGCGGTGTTTTAATTGGTGTTGCCGAAAAGGGTGATCTCCATCGCGTGCGCGAAAGTGGCGCCGGACCAGGATTCGGAAACGGCGAGCCGGATGAACCTCGCTCTTGGCGCGGTGAACGGCACGTTAAATTCCGTACCTTTGTTGAAGAACGCCCTGTCCGTAGCGGTGGGCGCGGTAGGCGGCGCGCCGGAGGGCGGGGGAGGCCAGTTATAGTTGCCCATGTTCGTCCAGTCGCCCAGCACGGTGCCTTCTTCCGCGAATACGGGCAGCACCGCGTCCGCGGGAGCAGGACTGTCGGAGCCCCAGATGGAGAACACCTTCGGATTGCCGTGCGCGTATTCGTACCCCGCGCGGCCGTAGAGCGTGAAACGGCTCAGCTTGGCGGAAACGCCCAGGCCGAAGGTGCAGACGATCGGCAGGGGAACGTTCTGCTGTACGGTATGCCAGCCGGTGCCGCCTTTGTTGCCGTTCCAGAGGTTGGGCAGGTTCCAGCCGAAACCGATCTTGCCGTCGCTGGGCAATGCGTTGGCGAAGAACTTGCTTTTGTCAAGCTCCTGCTCGAACAGCGGTTTGATGGTCTGGTACACGGTGTCGGAATTATTTCCCCACTGGTCGGTAATGTATACGGCGAACTGTTTGGGCAGCGTGTCGAACCCGCGCGTGGAAAAGCTCATCGTTTCAAAATCGCTGAAACGCTGCTCGTAGATCGAATATTTGTCCGACCCTTCGGGTTTGTACAGCACGATGGCGCCTACCGGTTTTTTGTTGCGGTTGGCGGTTTGCACGTTCAATCCCCCGAAGTCCGGCTCCATGCGGAGGGTTTTGGCCACCAGCCGGTACACGGGCGTGTCGGGGAACACTTT
Organism: uncultured Chitinophaga sp.; assembly: GCA_966250725.1. Taxonomy (GTDB): domain Bacteria; phylum Bacteroidota; class Bacteroidia; order Chitinophagales; family Chitinophagaceae; genus Chitinophaga. Next base: position 612 of record CBINIO010000754.1, on the reverse strand, counting down.
TACATACACCGGCTCCGATTCGATGTTGGCGCGGGTGACGGTGGTGAGCTTCACTTCGTATTCCTTTTTCTCGGCAAACCCTTCCACCGTAATGCTGTCGCTGTAATAGCTGGATTTTGCCTCGCGTTTTTTTCCGGTCTCGTCGTTGATCACGTACTCCGCTTTTACATACAGCACGTTGCCGGTTTTCGGAAGATCGTAGGTGATATACGATCCGCCGTAAAAGTTGGCGACCTGTACATTGGTAACGGCGCCGGGTTTTGTTTGGTCGTTCGATATGGGCTCGTTGTAGTCCTTTACTTTCGAGCAGGCATGCAGCGCAAAAATGGCGGCGGCGAGCAGAACGATATGCCGTGATATATTTGGATGACGCATAAATGCTGTTTTGAGATGAATAAAAAACGGTTACCAGTACATCGTTTGCACGAGGTTCGGGTTGTTTGCCAACGCGCCGTCCGACAGCGGCCAGAAATAATCCCTCACCGTCATGGCGGGGATGAACAGCGTTTGCAGCGTGTAGAAGTCGGCGTTCGATTTCTGGAAAATGCTCCAGCCCTGCACCGGCGCGGCCAGCACGGTCAGCATTTCTTTCCAGCGGCGAAGGTCCCAGCC
>CBINIO010000753.1:0-1692 GCA_966250725.1 uncultured Chitinophaga sp. | reverse complement strand
GCGTGGCGAGATAGTTCGTTTTCGTGGTGCCGGAGAATTCGTCGAAGCGGTTGAGGTTGGACTGTACGGAGAAGGTGCCGCCCGTCCAGGGCACGTTTTGCCGGAGGCCGAGGTTTACGGCGGTGTTGGATGTGGAGCGGCGAACGTATTCCACCTTGCCGTCGGGCTGCAATATTTCGACGGTCTCGCCAAAAGGGCTGCTGCTGTTGTTCACGCCCAATACCAGCTGCGGCAGCTGGCCCGCCTTGAAATAACGGTAAGCGTACAACGAATTGAGCGCGCGGCTTTGCGCGCGGTAATAGCTGGGAGAGTTCCGCTGCGCCATGGCCACTACGTCCTGCAGCACGAGCTGCTGCTGCGCCTGCGAAACGCCCGCTCCGCCCAGCAGGCAGGCTATTGTAAATCTGATTTTAAGCATGTCGTAAACATTCGATTGGGTTCTGGTTTGCCGCCTTGCGCGCGGGAGAGATGCCGAAGATGAGGCCCACGGAAGAAGCCAGTATAAAGGAAAGCAGGATGGAAATAGCGGAGATGATGGTACGGATGTCCGCCACTTTGTCCACGGTATAAGCGCCCGCCACGCCGAGCAGGATGCCGATAATGCCGCCGCTGAGACTGATGAGCACGGCCTCAAAAAGGAACTGCATCACGATGTCCTGCTTCTGCGCGCCCAGCGCCATCCTTATGCCGATCTCCTTGGTGCGTTCCAGCACGCTTGCCAGCATGATGTTCATGATGCCGATACCGCCCACCAGCAGCGAGATGCCCGCGATGGCGCTCAGCACGATATTAAACACGTCCTTTGTTTTCTGTTGCTGCTGCAGCATTTGCTCGGGAATGGTCACTTCAAAATCGGTAACGTCGGAATGCCGGCGCCTGAGCATGCGGCTGATGATGCCGGCTGATTCGGTGAGCTGCTCCGGCTGCCGCACTTTTACGATGAGCTGGTCCAGCTGGTGCAAAGGCACGTCCGGCACGTTCTGCGGGCCTTCCGCCCAGCCCTGTGGCTCGCGCACGCGGATGGCGGGGTTGCGGTAACGCAGCAGCGTGGTTTGAATGGGCACGTACACGTCCATATTGTAGTCCCTGATGCCGAGGTTTTCTTTCGTGGCGCTGCTGATCAGCTTTTCATCGGTCACGCCCACCACTTTCAGCCAGTGCTGGCCGCATTTGAGGGTTTTGCCGATGGCGTCCTCCGACAGGAAAAATTTCCGTTTCACGCCGGCGCCGATGATGCATACGCCTTCGCCGACGCGCAGCTGCTCCTGGTTGAACATCCTGCCTTCGGCGATGCCGATATTGTTCAGCTCGAAAAAAGCAGGCTCCACGCCCACCATTTTCAGCTTCTTGCTTTTACCGCTGTAGATCACGTCGGCGTCGAGGATCATTTCAGGGCTGATGGCTTCCACCGTTGGCACCATGCGGAGAATGCTGTGCGCGTCTTCGAGACTGAGGCCTTTGGAGAATTTTTTCTTGTTTTTGTTCTCCTCCTGCCCGCCTTCTTCCGCGGCGGGTTTTTCTTCTTCCTCTTTTTTCTCTTCCACCACGGGTTTGATCACGATGTTGTTCACGCCCACCAGCTTCATCTGGTTCATGATCTCTTCTTTCGCGCCACGGCCGATGGCAAGCATGGCGATGACCGCGCCCACGCCGAAGATGATGCCAAGCGCCGTCAGGAAAGACCGCAGCCGG
>CBINIO010000752.1:0-1693 GCA_966250725.1 uncultured Chitinophaga sp. | reverse complement strand
ACACGCGGCTCGAGAAAAAGGACTTTCCCGCCTGGAACAACGACATCAAACAACTTCGTCAATCCTATCTTGAACAAATAACCCTGACAAAAAAATAACTCACGGATGAAAACTTACATCGCCATACTGATCTGCCTGCTGCTGCTGATTACAGGCATGATGGCGCAGGAAAGAAAAATGGAACCCTGGGACGCCAAAGCCGAGGTGAAATACAAAAAACGCCTGCAGGAAGTGAAGGAAGAAATATGGGGCTGGGACCAGAGCGGGTTCAAAAACCGCACCGTGCCCGCCGAATACGCGAAAGAATCCGCGGTGGTGCTCGCCAAGCACGTCGAGCTGACCACGCCGGACAAGGACCGCGAGCTGCACCGCTCCTTCCGGGCGCTGGTAGCCATCAACGACAAGGCCGCGCTGGAAGAGTATTCCGAATTTACCTTCAAACAGTACGAAACGAAAAGGAGCCGGCTGGAGCCCTTTGAGATCGGGACAACCGCGACCTATATGGGCGCCCGCATCTTCAAAAAAGGCGGCGGCGTCCGCGAGATATATGCGGACGAAGCCGTGGTAACCGACGTGGACCGCAGCTCGCATAAAACGCGCAAGCTGGCAATTCCCGATCTGCAGGTGGGCGACCTGATCGAATATTTTGTGCGGGAAGAAAAGTTCATCAATCATGAGAACGCCTACACCGAAGAGCTGTTCGTACTGGGTGAAGAAGAGCCGGTGATGGAATATTCCGTGCATGTGTCCGCCTGGGAAGACGTGTTTGCCCTGGAGTACCGCAGCATGAACGGCGCGCCCGACTTCAAGCAGAAGATAGCCGATCATATGCTGCAGCTGGACTTGCTCGTCAAGAACGTACCGCCGCAGCCGGTGAACCTCTGGATGAACCCGCTCAGGCAGATACCCATGCTGCGCCTGCACCTGCGCGTCGGCGTCCGCCGCGAAAGAGTGGGCCGCCGGAAGGAAGGCACCATTTACAGCAATCCCAATGCCCGTAAAACCCGCGACGAGGCCGTGGCCGACCTGGTATGGGTACGCAACATCGCCAACACCAGCGCGATCACTTTCTGCAAGGAAGCGCTGGACCACGTAAAACGTTTCAAAAAAGCAAACAGGAACGCCACCGACGAGCAGCTGACCCATTATATATATTACCTCGTCCGTTACATGGGGCTGTACCGCGTGGAGCCGACGGACAAGATCGTGGTGGACCAGCGTCGCAACCTGAACGGCGTTCGTGAAAGCTATTTTCTCATGCTGGTGAACTTCATACTCGCAAAAGAAGGCATCGACGCGGATTTTGTGCTCACCACACACCGGTACGGCCCCCCGCAGGACGAAGTGTTCGAGACCGACGATTTTGGCCTGATGCTCAAAACGGAAGGCAAAAAACCCGTGTACATGAGCGCCGAAGGCATCTTTTCCAATACAGGCTATATTCCCGCCGAATTTGAAGGCCAGAAGGCCCCCATCGTGGACGGCGGCAAGAAAGTGGGCGATATCGAAGGCGACATGGAGATACCCTACAGCACCGCCTCGCAGAACAGGCAGGTCGAGAACCTGAAGATCAGCTTCGGGGCGGAGGACCTGCGGCAGCTGACGATAGACCGTACAGCCACGTTCAGCGGGCACTTCAAGCGGCCCCTCCAGCAAAGGCTGCTGCTGTACGAAGATTATTACGACGCCGTAC
>CBINIO010000751.1:0-1713 GCA_966250725.1 uncultured Chitinophaga sp. | reverse complement strand
GGTTTTCTCAAGATCGATCTGATGAACGCGGACGGCGTCATCAACCTCGGCCTCACCATCGACCCCAATAGCGCCGGCCTTCCCGGCGGCGGTGGCGGATTACCCGGTGTTGGCGGTCTCGGCAACCTGCTCGCGCCTGTTACCGGCCTGCTCAACGGCCTGCTGGGCAATCTCGGCGGAGTAGTAAGCCCGTTGTAATCATTTTACCGGCATTTAACGATCTGGCAAGTGGCTGCATCAAATATCGATGCAGCCCTTTTTTTATCCGGCTGTCTTGATGGAATGATTTTTATTCCCCCCTCCTTCTTTTCCCCGAATCCTTACTTTTGTTGAAATTATTTCATCATGAGGATCGTCACCTATAATGTTAACGGACTCCGCTCCGCCATGACAAAAGGATTCACCGAATGGCTCAAAACTGATCCCGCCGACGTTATCTGTCTGCAGGAAGTAAAAGCCCACCGCGAAAACGTGGATTTCCAGCAATTCGAACAGCTCGGCTACACGGACTACTGGTACCCCGCGCAAAAAAAAGGATACAGCGGCGTCGCCATCCTTACCAAAATAAAACCCGACAACGTTCAACACGGTAACGGATATATGCAAAGCGATGCCGAAGGCAGGGTGATAAGGGCCGACTTCGGGGACGTTACCCTCATCAACGCGTATTTCCCTTCCGGCACCACGGGCGACGAAAGGCAAGCTTACAAATACCAGTGGCTCGACGAGTTTTACGGCTACCTCCAGCAGCTCCGCCAGGAAAGGCCCAACATCGTCGTTACCGGCGATTATAATATCGCGCATCAGCCCATCGATATTCACAACCCCGTCAGCAACAAAGATTCCTCCGGCTTCCTGCCCGAAGAAAGGGCCTGGCTCACCAAACTGCTCGACAGCGGGTTTATCGACACCTTCCGCCAGTTCCACCCCGAACCGCATCAGTACAGCTGGTGGAGCTTCCGCGCAAACGCCCGCGCCAATAACAAAGGATGGCGCATCGATTACATCAACGTTACGGAACCGCTGCGCGGCCGCCTGCAGGACGCCGCCATCTGGCAGAACGTAAAACATTCCGACCATTGCCCGGTTTACCTACAACTCAAAAATCCATGATCATATATAATGTGACCACAAAGGTGGCCGTACCCGTCAAAGACCGCTGGGTGGAATGGATGAAGCAGGAGCATATCCCGGAGATCATCGCCACAGGTCTGTTCCACGACTACCGCATGTGCCGCCTGCTGGAACAGGACGATTCGGACGGGCCCACCTACACCGTGCAATACTTTACCGATACCCTCGAAAACTATTATACCTACCTCCAGGAGTACGCCCCCGCCCTCCGGCAAAAGGCTTTCGATATTTTCGGAGACCAGTTTGTCGCCTTCAGAACGGTGATGCAGGTGGTATGACACGCCAAACTTATCCACAGGAAATTCACTATTTTCAGGGGTTCAGGGCTTTGGTACAATACTTGGTATAAATGCGCGTTTAATGTACGAGTACATTAAAAGTCAACGCAGTAGCGCGTTTCATTGGAAATACCCGGTCGCGGAACTTACACGGAAAAAACGCCCGATCAGCTGTAAACGTTACCTGTAGGGTTTTTCAGCCTCCAAAAAAAAGTTTCAAAAATTTGGTAATCTTATAAAACGCGCTATATTTGCTCACATCAAACATTTTCTCACTAGTTAAATCTTAACTAACTATGAA
>CBINIO010000750.1:0-1736 GCA_966250725.1 uncultured Chitinophaga sp. | reverse complement strand
ATCAAGCTTCGGCACGCCGGGCGCGATCACTTTAAAACGGTCGTTCACGCCGTCGTGGTTGGGCGTGAAGCCTGTGGGCACGTAAAACTCCGGCCCCGTATATGCTTTCACGAACACCCGCCCTTCTTCGCGGCAGCCTTCGGGCGAGGTGACGGTGATGTTGTACAGCTGGTCTTTCTGCAACACCGCAACGGGATCGGCGATATAAGGATTATTGAGACCGGTGTACGGCGTCCATTGATAATACAGTCCTTCCCCGTCCGCCAGCGCGTTGAGCTGCAGCGGCTGGCCTTTTGCGATCAGCGTGTCGCGGCCGGCGCGCAGGTTGAGGTCGGTCACCCTGACATGCAGGTCAACGGGTTTTGCCACGCAGCCGTCCGCTGAAACCGCGTGCACTTTGGCCGGGTACTTCCCGCCCGCGGGAAACCGGTACGCCGCGTTCTTCTGCCACAGCGTATCTTCCCCGATGCTCCAGTACCAGCGTGCGATATCGATATGCGGCGTGCGGTTGACGCCTTTGAACAGGTTCTCGTCGCCGATGCAGGCGTTCCTCCCGATGCCGCCGATCTCCGGCGTGGGGTACACGGACATCATCTGCGTGGCCTCGCTGGCGCAGCCTTCGGCGCTCGTTACTTCGAGGTGTACGGGATAGCTGCCCGGCGCGGTGAACGGCGCCAGCGGGTGCTGCACGTTGGCGGTGTTGCCGCTGCCAAAGTCCCATGACCATTTTGCGGCGGTGCCGACCCGCACCTTTGTTTCGTCTTTCATCTGCAGCGGGTCGCCGAGGCAAAGCGGCTGCGGCCCGAATTTCACTTCGGGGTACGAACCGATGGTGACCGTGTTCTTAAGCGTATCGGAAATGCAGCCGCTGTTGTCTTCTATCACGAGCTTTACCTCGTATTTGCCGGCCTTTGCGTACAGGTGAGCGGGCGGCGCGGGCACATTCAGCTTCGTACCGTCGCCCAGGTCCCAGTGCCAGCGGGTGATGGTGCCGAAGGAGCTGGAGTTGTCCTTAAACGTTACGGGCGTGCCGTCGCAGAAGATCTGGCTGCCGTTGAAGTTAAAGGAAGGATGCAGCGCGGCGCAGAACTGCTGCACGTTGGACGATCCGCCGGTGGAGCCGGCAAAGCCCCAATATACTTTTGGCTTGCCGCCGAAGATGTCCGCCACCAGGTCTTTGTTGATGGTGATCCTCCGCTCGTTGTCGATGCTGATGCGCAGCATATGCGTTACGGCGTTCCATTCGATGCGGAACAGGTGCCACCGGCAATCCTCGATGTTTTCGTTGCCTTCGATGAGCATCACGGGCGCGGCCAGGTCGCCGCCGGGAAGCAGGTGATCGCTGACGCCGTTCATCTGGACGGCGAGATGGTCCCAGGGCGGATCGTTCTCGCCTTCGTTCTCATACGTGTCTATCAGCACGCCCAGCGAGGGGGCAATACCTTTAAAACCCAGCCCCTGCCCGGTTGCGCCAAGGTTGGTGCCTTCCGTCTGGAGGATAAAACCGATGCCGTCGGCGCCGGGGCCGTCCTTGCAGCCGAGGTTGATCTCGAAAACATAATCGAACGACTGCGAGAGGTCGATAAGGTTCTTGTTCCAGGCGGTGCCGCTCTTGTTTTGCTCGTCATTGGTGAGCACATAGCAGTTACACGTCCGCTGTGTGGCGGAGCCGTTCAGGATGTACGGCTGCTGCAACTGAGCATAGGCCCCTGTAAACGCGTGGAGTAAAATGATAT
>CBINIO010000749.1:0-1737 GCA_966250725.1 uncultured Chitinophaga sp. | reverse complement strand
CGGTCCGCTTCACCCAGCGAAGCGCCTTTCAGCCGCATCCAGCAATCGGCGTCGCGCAGGGCTTCCGCAAGACGGTACCGGTCGGTGATGCCGGCGCCGCCCCAGCTGAAGGAAGGCAGGAATTTGGCCGGGAAATTGCCGCCGAACACGTTGCAGCTTACGCCTACCACGGTGCCGGTGTTGAACATCGTGTTGATGCCGCTGCGGCTGAAATCGCCCATCATCACGCCGCATTTGTTACCTGCGGGCCAGCTTTCCTGTTTGGCTTCCATCCATACCCGTACTTCGCCGGCGTTGTTCTTCATATTGGAACAGCTGGTGTTGGCGCCCAGGTTGCACCATTCGCCGATCACGGCGTCGCCGAGGTAGCCGTCGTGCGCCTTGTTGGAATGGTCGAAAAATACGGTGTTCTTGATCTCGCCCCCGGCCACGCAGCGCGCGCCCAGCGAGGTGGCGCCGTAAATGCGCGCGCCCATTTTGAGCACGGCATGTTCGCCCATGCCAAAAGGCCCGCGGATAAGACAGCCTTCCATCACCAGCGCATTTTTGCCGATGTAGATAGGCCCGGTGGAAGCATTGAGCACGCTGTGCTCCACCTGCGCGCCCGGCTCGAGGAACACCTGCTTCGGGTTCTCCACGCGGTTGGTTTTGCTCAGCGGCGCGCTTTTGCGGTCTTTGGTGAGCAGCTCGAAATCCGCACGCAGCGCCGCATCGTTGTATTGCGCCAGGTGCCAGGGCTGGTCTATCCGGATAACGTCTTCCTCGAGATCGATGCGGCCGGCGGTAGGCACAAAAAAATCATCGCCGCTCACGGCTTTTGCCAGCAGCCGGCCGTTCTTGTAAAGCTCTTCACCGGCCTGCAGCTTGCCGATGGCTTCCACCACGGGGGCGGAGGGCAGCAGGTGACCGTTGAGCAGGATGGTAAGGGTATTTTTGGGCGCTTTGATCAGCGGGTATTTGTCCTGGAGGTAATCTACCGTGAAATAGCTGATGGGGCTCACACCCAGCCACTTTTCCCATTTTTCGCGGATGCTGAGCAGACCGATGCGGCAGGCCGCTACCGGCCGCGTATGGGTAAAAGGGTATAGCTGGTCGCGTTCAGGCGTGTCAAACAGGATGTAGTGCGGGTTCATTTGGGCAAAATAAAAAAATCCCGCCGATATTGACCGGCGGGATTTGTTAAAAATATTCCCGGACGCTTATTTAGCGTCTTTCTTGTAACGTTTGTTGAATTTGTCGATACGGCCCGCGGTGTCAACCAGTACGTTCTTACCAGTGTAGAAAGGGTGAGAGGTATTGGAGATCTCAAGCTTGATCAACGGATACTCGTTACCATCTTCCCATTTCACGGTTTCGCGGGTAGGAGTGGTAGAACGGCTCAGAAAGCTATGCCCGTTGGACATATCTTTAAACACTACGAATCTATAATTTTCCGGATGGATTCCCTGTTTCATATCAAAAAGTTAAATACAGAGCGCAAAGGTAACAGATTATTTTAAATAAGCCAAGAAATTTTTAGCTTTTCATATTCACGAACTGCAGCGGAATGCCCAGGTTGCCACCCTTGCACAGCTGTATAACATCCTGTAAATCATCTATTTTTTTACCCGTAACCCGTACAATGTCGTCCATGATCGCGGCCTGCACCTTCAAACCTGAATCCTTGATCATCTTCACGATCTTTTTGGCGTCCTCCTGCTTGATGCCGTTGCGCACGGCGATCTCTTTCTTCACCAC
>CBINIO010000748.1:0-1747 GCA_966250725.1 uncultured Chitinophaga sp. | reverse complement strand
CGTCAGGGTAGCGGTTGGCTTTGGGCTGGCGCTGCATTTCCCCTTTCAGGTACAGGCGGCCCAGCTCGTTGTTCTGCTGGGAGAACTGGCTGTATAGCGGCAGGTATTTGCCGGTGTAATTTTTTATGAACGCGGATGCGTAGGCATAGGCCGGATCGTCCTGCAGCACGGTGGCGTCAGGGCTTTCGGAAAAGCTTTTCCATTTTGCATCATCGAGTATCATGGTGTTGGCGAACACGTTCGCCGCCCAGGTGCGGTAGGTTTTTTCGTCGCTGAGGTCGCCGAAAGATTTCAGGTTTTCGTAGAACCCGATGGGGTGCTGGTCTTTCGGGATGTCCTCATAATACCGTTGCGCCATGGCGGCCATGATCTTCTGATCGCTGGGCCTGTTCTCGCTTTCCAGGAAGTTGGCGCGTGCGGTATTGGCGGAAGCGATCGCCGCTTTTACGTTGCCTTTCTGGAGAATGGCCTTTTCCACCGCACCGAGCGAGCCCGCAAAAGCGGCGAGGGGAGAGCCGAGGATGCCTTCCATGACGTATATGCGCTCTTTGGTGTACGGAGCCCAGGTTTTGTATGCTTTTTCGTAGTCCGAAAATACATTTTCAAACTCGGGTTTGCCGTTCGCCCACTGGCGGAATGCGGCCTCCTGTTTCTGTTTTTCTTCGTAGACGTGGTATTTCAGCAATTGTTTGCTTTCGCCGTCGTAGAACTTCCAGTAGTTGGCGATGCCCGCGTAAGAAGAAGCCAGCTGCAATTTCACGGCCGGGTCTTTTTTCATTTCCTCGAACATGTATTTCAGGCGGATGTCGCGCAGGCTCACGATCGCGGGGTTTTCCACATCGGTTTTCAGCTTCACGCCGAAGGAAGTTTCATAACGGTTGGTGCCGCCGGGATAACCGAATATCATGGCGTAGTCGTTCTCCTTCACGCCTTTGATGGAAACGGGCAGGAAATATTTGGGTTTCAGCGGCACGTTGTCAGCGGAATATTCGGCGGGTTTGCCGTCTTTACCGGCATATACGCGGAACACGGAGAAGTCGCCCGTATGGCGGGGCCATTCCCAGTTGTCCGTGTCGCCGCCGAACTTGCCCACGTTTTCGGGCGGCGCGCCCACGAGGCGGATATCTTTATAACGCTCGTACACGAAAAGGATGTACTGGTTGCCTTTGAACATGGGCACCACCCTGGCTTCGTAGCCGTTGCCGGTGGTGGCCGCGGTCACGATATCGCCGTAGGCCGCCTGGAGCTTCGCCGCGCGTTCGTTGAGCGGCGCGTCTTTGATGGCTGCTTCCACTTTGGCTGACACGTCTTCGACGCGTACGAGGAATTGTACGGAAAGATTTTTGGAAGGAATTTCTTCCTGCCTGCTTTTTGCGTAAAAGCCGTCGCGGAGGTAGTTATGCTCCACGCTGCTGGCGCTTGCGATGGAGGCGTAGCCGCAATGGTGGTTGGTGAAGATGAGGCCCTGGTTGCTCACGATCTCGCCGGTACAACCGCCGCCGAAGATGATGATCGCGTCCTTCATGGATGATTTGTTGATGCTGTAAAGCTGCTCTTTGGTGAGCTTCAGCCCTTTTTTCACCATGTCCGCATAGGTCTGCTGGCCGAGGAGGTAGGGGAGCCACATGCCTTCGTCGGCCTTCACCAGCTTTACCGACAGCAAAAGCAGCAGCAGGAATAGTTTTTTCTTCGTAATTCAGGTTCAGAATTTGGAAAAGAGGGCCCAAACCTAGTGATTTTTTCAAGA
>CBINIO010000747.1:0-1751 GCA_966250725.1 uncultured Chitinophaga sp. | reverse complement strand
GACACGCTCAGCACTTCAAAGTTCTTCGACTTGTATGCTTTATGCGCGGCCACCACGTATGGGTTTTCGGCGCGGCAGGGCGAGCACCACGAAGCCCAGAAATCCAGCAGCACGTACATGCCGCGGAAGTCGGAAAGGTGAACGGGTTTGCCGTTGATGTCGTTCTGCACGAAGTCGGGCGCAAGGCCGCCGATCACCAGCTTGCCTTCCATGTTCATCATGCTGCGGAACTCTTCGCCCAGCCTGGAATTTCGGATGGAATCGCTGAGACCGGCGAACATCGGTTCCAGCTCCTTCAGGTTCATGTTATTGCCAACGGATACTTCCTTCAACGCCACGATACTGAAAAAGGAATTGGGATTCGCGGTGATGAATTCTTTCTGTTTGGTGCGGCGCAGTGCCACCGCTTTCCTGAAACGCCCGTCCAGCCACTGCATGAAGGCGGTGTCGTTGCGCTGCGTTTCGGAAGAGGTGCCGTAAATGCGGTTGATGGACGCCATGGCGGAATCGTAACCGGAAATATAAAGCTTGTACGCGTCGTACTCCTCGTTCAGCGCGGAGCCGGTGATCTTCGCCTTGCTCAGCTCGTGCTCGCTGGTGATGCTCATCTCGCCTTTTTCGAGATAGAACAGCAGGCGGTCGGGCTGTTCGCCGGGTTTCGTGATAAGCTGCATCATCGCCAGGTCGGCAAACGGCACATTGCCCGTGAACCGGAACACACCGTTCACGATGTCCGCGGAATCCTTGATGGCTTCGCCGTTCAGGTGACAGTCCAGGTATACTTTTGCGGGTTTGTTATAATTGCCCACTTTTCCTTTCAGAACATATTTGCCTTGGGCGAAAGCCATTGCGGGGCTGGCGGCCAAAGCGAGTAACAACCATTTTTTCATTGTCTTTTGTTTTGTGTATGGTTTCCGTTATCAATTCTCGCGGATCAGGATATCCGCCGGTTCGCCGGGGATGCCGTCCGTTTGTTTTTCTATCGTGCCGTTATGCCCGGTGCTGATGTCCAGGTAATACACGCTGCCTTCCACGCCGGCGATCAGCTGGTTGCCGTTGTTCATGATCCGCAGCATGGTGATGCGTTTGCCGCCGAACGAGGCGTCCAGCGGTTTCACTTCGCCGTTCAGCGGGTTGTAGCGGTATATCTTGTCGTTGGAAGTAAAAAAGAACACTCCCACCGGCGAGGTCTGCCAGAGCGTGCCGGCCGTCAGCAGCGCGGCGCCGGGAAATTCCCGTTTTGCTTTTGCGCTGAAAAGGCTTTTGTCCTGCGACCAGTCGAGGCTGAATTGCAGCTCCTGTTTTTTGCCCGCGCTGTCGATGAAGGCATAGCAGGCGTTGTCGTTAAAGCGGTCCACGTACAGCAGCTCCACTTCGCCGAGCTTTTTGGGATTGAAGGCGGTGTCCGTCAGCGTATAGGTGGTGTCGTAAAAATTGCTGAGGCTGAAGCGTACGAACTGTTTTTCCCTTTTATCAAAACCCAGGTAATAACCGGAGTAGGGCTGCTCGAACGCGTTGGTCATAAGACGCGGGTGCAGCTGGTAGTCGCCGCCCATCGGCTCGCCCCAGAAGCCGTAATACGGCCAGAAGGGCGCCGTTTCCGTGGCGCCGAGGTACAGCTTGCCGTTGATGATGGCCGTGGTAACGCCGTTCGGCATGTTGAGGAAAGTGCTCACTTCAAGCGAGGGCGGCGCGGTGTAAAAATTCTCTTCGAGCGATTTGGAACGGAGCAGCGTATTCGCGTCCACCTG
>CBINIO010000746.1:0-1752 GCA_966250725.1 uncultured Chitinophaga sp. | reverse complement strand
GGGATGGGCCTTTTGCGCAACATCGTGTCCAGGAACTTTTTGAGCGTATCGGCCATCTTGCTGTGGTCCGGCGCGGTTTGGCCGGGTTTGAGACCGCTGTAGGCCGACTCCGGCATAAGACCGTACCGCGCGGCGGCGATCAGCACATCATGACCAAGACCGCCTTCGCCAAACTTCGCATCGCCCTGGCGCATCACGTAATTGCGCGCCTTCAGCAGGTATACGCTGCGTACGGTGTACATTTCAGAAATATCGGCCTTTTCACCGCCCTTCTTCATGCATTCGCTTTCGATGAGGGAGGTGGTGGCAAAACACCAGCAGGTACCGGAGCTCCCCTGGTTCTTCACTTCGGTGGCCGAATTGTTTTTGATAATGCTCACCCCTTCTGCGGGCGCGCTGATGGCGAGGGGATGCTCCTGGGCAACGGCCTGGAGGCTGCATGCCAGGGCCAGGACCAACAATGTGTCTTTTCTCATTAGCGGCATAATTTGTACGCTAAGATACGGAATGCCGCCTAGTTTTCGTGGGTCACCTTCCCCCTGCCGGACACCATCTGCTCTATGCTCGGGTTGCCGCGGTATTTTACGTTGCCGCTGCCGGAAATAGCCACTTCCAGCTTTTTACTGACGTTCACGCTGGCGTTGCCGCTGCCGGATATCTGCAGCTCCATGTGCTGCGACTGCATTTCAGGTGCATCCACTTCACCGGAGCCGGACACGGCGATCTCTGCCTGGTCCGCACGGCCGCTGAGCTTCATTTTCCCGGAACCGGAAATCGCGACTTCCAGCTTTTCGTATTGCACGTTGAGCTTCGCGTCTACCCTGCCGCTGAAATTCGTTTCAAGACTGGCGCCTTTGAACGTACCTTCCGTCACTATTTCAGCCTGACCGGAAGCGTTGATCTCTTTCAGGTTGGCGAGGGTGATCCATACGGTGATAGGTTTGCTGGGGCTGATGTTATATCCTTTTTTCGGATGGAGGCTCAGTTCGTTGTCGTCGATCTCGGTCTCGAGGTAAGGCAGGATGTTTTCGTCCGCTTCGATCTCGATGGCATGCGTGCTGCCCTGTTTCAGCAGGATCCTGTATTTCCCGGAAGAGGATATTTCGTCAAATGCGCGGCCGGCGGGGCGTGTTTCTTTTTTCATGTGACCGTTGCCGCTGATCCTTTCCTGCGCATGCAGGGAAACGGTAACGCCGAGGAGCGCGGCAAACAGGATGGTTGCTGTTTTCTTCATAATGTCAGATTTTTATGGGCGTTTTTGTTAATCTCCTCCCAACTTCACATCGCTGTACCGGGCGTTGATATTGATCACCGGCGAAGCGTCGGATCCGTTGGCAGTTATGGCGGTAAAGGAGAGGTTTTGATTGTTGCGTATCTCGCGCACGTCTTTCCAGTCGAACGATTTTATATTGATATCCCCGTTCTTCACTACGGCATTCACCCGAAAGGCGGAATGGTCGCCTACGCCCAGCTTCACGTCCGTATAGTTTACGTTCACCTTGATGGTCTTGAAATCCCCGGCGATATTGCGCAGCGCCACATCGCAGTAATTGCCGCTGATCACGGCGGAGCCATGCAGGTGTTCCGTTCTGAAGTCGGTGTAGTTCGCGTCCAGCTGCAATGTTTTAACGCTCTGGAATTTACCGTCGTCGTAATTGCCATGCAATCTCACATCGCCGGCGGCGCCAAAGGAATAATCGCTGTTATTGGAATTGAGCACGAGGTTGCCGGTGTTGCCAACGCGCATGTTGG
>CBINIO010000745.1:0-1758 GCA_966250725.1 uncultured Chitinophaga sp. | reverse complement strand
AGCCGCATGGCGAGTTCCCATAGCTCCGCTACCAGATCAATTATTCTTGCTATGAAACTGACCATCATTTTACTGACGGCGGTCTTCCTGCAGACCACCCAGGCTGCCTACTCGCAGCAGGTCACCATACAGGTGGAGAACGCTCCCCTGAAATCCGTGCTGGCAAGCATCAAAAAACAAACCGGCTTCCGGGTGCTGTACAGCAACGAGGTCATCGGCAAAGCATTGCCGGTGACCATCGCGCTTACGAACGCCACACCGGAGCAGGCGCTCGCACAGGTATTTTTTAACCAGCCGCTCAATTACAGGATCGAGGAGGGCACCATCCTCATCAGCCTGAAACCCAAGCCCGCCTTCGGTTTGCCGGCGCCCGCGATACAGGAGGTGATCGTGCGCGGCGCCGTTACCAACGAAGCAGGCGAGCCCATACCCGGCGCGGCCGTTATCGAAAAAGGCACTTCCAACGGCACCGCGGCCGACGCTTCCGGTCAATATACCATCCGCGTAAAAAGCGATACCGCCACGCTGGTGTTCCGTTCCCTCGGCTTTATTTCACAGGAAGCGAAAATCACCGGCGGCGTGCTGAACATCGTGCTGAAAGAAGACAACGCCGCGCTGAACGAAGTAGTGGTGGTCGGTTACGGCCAGCAGAAAAAAGCAAACCTCACCGGCGCGGTCAGCTCCGTGAACATGGACGAAGTATTGGGCAACCGGCCCGTGAGCGGTACCGCGCAGGCTCTGCAGGGCGCCGTTCCCGGTCTGCAGATCACTTACGGCACCGGCCAGCCCGGCGCCGCCACCGAAGTGAACATCCGCGGCTTTACGTCCATCAACGGCGGCTCGCCGCTGATACTGGTGGACAACGTGCCGATGAACATCGATGACGTGAACCCGCGCGACATCGACAACATCTCCGTGCTGAAAGACGCCGCCGCCGCTTCCATCTACGGCGCCCGCGCCGCTTTCGGCGTGGTGCTCATCACCACCAAAAAAGGAAAAAAGAACCAGCCCATCCGTTTTAACTATTCCAACAACTTCACCGTCAGCTCGCCCATTTCCCTCCCGGAAAAAGCCAGCACGCCTGAATTTATCAGGGCGCTGAAAGATTTCGGGTCGGTGACGTACTGGTCCGGCCAGAACGTGGACACCTGGCTCGGCCTGCTGGACGAATACCAGAAAGATCCCGGCAAATACCCCGAAGGTCTCGCTACCGTTGACGGCCTGCGTTACCCGCTGGCGGAACATGACATGTATGACCGGCTTTTCAGCGGCGGCTTCGAGCAGATGCACAACTTTTCCTTCTCCGGCGGCTCCGACAAGACCACCTATCGCGTTTCCGGCGGCTACACCGGCGAAGACGGCATTATGGTGACGAATAAAGACCGTTACAACCGTTATAACTTCAACGCTTATCTCGGCACCGAACTGGCGAAGAACCTGAACGCCTCCGTAAACCTGTTCTATAAAAACGAGACCCGCTACACCCCATCCGTGCTCGGCGGGCTGTTCTACAACGCCATCACTTATCCTTCCTATGTCGATCCCGGCTCCACCACCATCAACGGCGTAACACTGCCGTACAACACGCCCAACAACGTCGTGGAACAGGAACCGGCCAACAAGGCATACAACGACAACATCCGTCTTTTCGGCAAGCTGGAATACGAGCCGCTGAAAAACTTCAGGATCACCGGCGAGTACACTTTCAGCCGCGACAACGACAACTCAATGGCGGTGCAGGCAAAGAACGAATACTTC
>CBINIO010000744.1:0-1777 GCA_966250725.1 uncultured Chitinophaga sp. | reverse complement strand
GCAATAAACCGATACCAACCCGTTAAACGGTTGTTAATCAAAGCGGGCCGTACCCACCAGTACGGCCCGCTTTTGATTTTCTTTGCGCCTGCGTTCAGTTCACGCTCACTTTCATCACCACTTTTTTCACCTGTTCCGGCCCTTCCGCCCGCAGGTTGGGCATGTGCAGGTCCGTCGGGAAAAAGATGGCGAAATAACCCGCTTCCAGTTTGGTGAAGAACGAAGGCCTTTCGGCGAACAGCATATAATCGGCCGCTTCGTCATATGCTTTGCTCGGTTTTTTTTCCAGCATAAAATCATGACCGATCAGCTCCTTCCCTTTATGGATGTACTGCACGTCGATGTATTTTTTGTGGGACTCCATCTGTTCCCCGGCGGGGTCGATGGTTTCGTATTCGTTGACGATGGCGATGATGTCCGTACCGTCCACTTCATATTTTCCTTTTTCCAGCTGGGAGAAATCCGTTTGGGTTAAGTACTCGAAGGTTTTCACGAATTTGGGCCCGAGGCCGTAGTATTGCGCGGCGTTGTCCAGCGTGTCGATGATCATAATAAAAAATTAACAGGCAGAAATATACGGAGATTTTGAAATTACGGGGGAAAATTCCTGTCAGGTGCCCCGCTTTGCCCGGTAATGGTTCGGGCTGACGCCCATGAGCTTGTTGAACATCCGGGAGAAATAATAAGGATCGGTCATGCCCAGCTTGTAGGCGATCTCTTTTATCCGCATGTCCGTAAAGATGAGGTACTGGCAGGCTTTCTGGATCTTGAGGTGATTAAAATATTCCATCGGCGAAAAGCCGGTGCGTTTGCGGAAGATATACGAATAATGCGAAGCCGAAAGGTTCACCGCCTGGGCCAGCCCGCCCAGGGTAAGCGCTTCGGCCAGCTGTTCCTGCATATAGCTGATAGACAGCTCCACCGCGTCTTTCCGGCGGTTCTTTTCCGAAAGGCTGAACTGGTCGTCGTACAGGAACGACGAAAGAAAATGCCAGAGGCACATGTTCGCGTAACACAAATTGTCGCTGCCGTAGCCTCTTTCGAGACTGGCGTACATATCCTCGAACAGCGCGATCCTCTTCTGCTGGAAAGTGACGTGCCCCGCGTGCCCGCCGTGGCGGCGGATCATGGCCTCGGTGATCTCCTTTGCCATCGGGCCTTTGAAATGCGTCCAGTAGATCGTCCAGGAATCCGATTCGTCCGCCGCGTAGCTGTGCGCGCTGCCCGCGGGGATGATCACGAACGCGTCGGGCCCGAGGCTGTACTTTTTTTTGCCGATCTGCGCCTGCCCCCTGCCTTCGCGGCAATAGATAAGGATGTGCTGGTCGATGCCGTGCAGCCGCTGCCGGAAATGGTAACGCGCTTTCGGATAATACCCGATGTCCGTCACGTACGCGCCGCCGATCACCGGGTCGCCGGCGCAGCCTTCCGCCACGATCTTTCGCGGCAGTATCACGGCCCGCTGGCCTTCGAAACCTTCTTTTTTACGGATCATCATCAAATGTAAGGAATAATAAAAAAATCCATGCATCCACGCCATGGATCAAAGTTCACTGAACGTCAAACGTATCAGACCATAAGATAATCCATCATAACCGTAATAATGCCTATTGAAACCGCTGGCGGTATGTGCAATATTTGTGGCAATTCTTTCCACGGCGTTAAAAACGTAATGTTATGAAAAAACGACTACTGCTCTTATGGGCTTTTCTCCTGTGCCTGTACCAGCTTTCCTTTTCGCAGGGCGTAACCGTTACCGGCAAGATCACCGGCACAG
>CBINIO010000743.1:0-1811 GCA_966250725.1 uncultured Chitinophaga sp. | reverse complement strand
TGTCCACACGGGAAGCCTGCAATTTGCTGCCCTCGCCTTTTACGGTGAGCACGTAAGGTTTGCCCAGCGAATACTGTATCACGTTCACGGGGATCACGATGGCGTCCTTCGCGCGGTAATCCACGATACGCAGCTGCGCGATCATGTTCGGACGCAGGTCTGCGGAAGGTTTCAGCGGTATCTCCACTTTGATGGTGCGGCTCAGCGGGTCGATCACTTTGGATGCGAAACCGATGCGCGTGTGTATCTCTTTCTGGATGTCCGGCAGGGTAACGATCACTTCGTCACCCGTTTTAACCCGGCCGGCGAATGATTCGGCGATGTTCGCCACCACGCGGAGGTTGCTGCTGTTCACCACGCGGAAGGCCGGCTGGCCGGGAGATGCGGCGTCGCCCAGCTTGGCGATCACGGCGTCCACGGTGCCGTTGATGGGTGACACGATGCGGGTGAGCGCCTGCTGTTCATTCATGGTGGCCAGTTTCCTTTCAAGGCTTTCCACGTTCGTTTTGGCGTTCAGGTATTGTACTTCGGAACCGATCTTCTGTTTCCAGAGGTTTTCCTGCTTGGCGAACAGCGTCTTGGCAAGATCAAGCTGCGTCTGCAGCTCGGCGATGCCGGCGCGGGCCACCTGGTCGTCGATCTGCGCAAGCACCTCGCCTTTTGAAACGCGCTGGCCTTCCTTCACGTAAATGGCCTTGATGATGCCGGCGCTCTGCGCGCCTACGTTCACGTTCTCGCGTGCGTCCACGCTGCCCTGTATGTCGATGAAGTGCTCAAACAGGGTGTCTTCCACCGGCGCGATGGTCACGGTCTTTGTTTTTACCGTGGAGTCGCCGGATTTCAGTTCTTTTTCGAGCTTGGATATCTCAAGGTCCAGCGTGGCTTTCTGTTTTTTGAGCTCCTGGAGTTTCTCGGCTTTATTTACCTCCCCGCCGCATGCGGCCATGATAACGGTGGCGAGAGAGAGCACTAAATATCTTTTGGTCATTGTATAATAGATTTAAGGCGGATGTTTGAATAGATGGATGATTAAAGTTTGCCGTACGCTCTCAGGTAATCCACACGGGCCACGATCACGTCGTACAGCGCGGAGAAATACCCGTTCTGCGCGGTGAGCATCGCGGTTTCGGCGGTGGTCATCTCGAGGCTTGAACCGACGCCTTCACGGTATTTTATGACAGTGGTTTCATACACGTCCTTGGCGAGCTGCATGTTCTCCTCCTGGTTTTCCAGCCGCACGATGCTGTTCCTGAGGTTGGCCGTGGAAGACGCCTGGTTCAGATCGATGCTGTTCCTCGCCTGTTCCAGTTGAAGCTGGCTACGTTCCACTTCTATCATGGCCTGGTCTACTTTTCTTTTCCGCTGCATGCCGGTGAAGATGGGCACTTTCAGGTTGACGCCGTAAGAAACGTACCCGTACCAGCTTTGGGACGAGAAGTAGTTAAACTCGTTGCTGGCCCTGGAAGCCCCGCCCTGCCCGAACAGGGAAAGGGAGGGAAGCGCCTGGAGACGGTATCTTTTCAGATCGTATTCCATCGCTTCTTTTTGTTTCGACGCCAGCTGGTATTCGACGATGTTCATATAATTGAACGGCTCGTTCGGCTGTATGTCCGCCTTCAAAGCCTCGCTGTTCAGCGTATCGGTGAGTATCACCGACTGCTCGATGGGCAGCCCGATAGCATATTTGAGAGAAGCGATCCCTACTTCGCGGAGGTTCTTCAGGCGCACTTCTTCCGCCTTCAGGTTGTTTACCTGCACCACCAGCCGGTCAACGTCCAGCTTTTCCACCAGGCCGTTCTTGTAGGTCTCCT
>CBINIO010000742.1:0-1821 GCA_966250725.1 uncultured Chitinophaga sp. | reverse complement strand
TGATATCGTGGTGTATACACGTAAATGTAATTCCCACCCGCGGTAACTGCAAGCGGATAAACGAAGAAAAATTATCAGCCGTAACGTGACGTATATGGGATACCGTTACCTGCGGCGGGTTTGAAGGCGATCGGTACGGCAGCGGCGGCCCTGCGGAATTGTGATGACCGGTCTTATCAAGCTGCTGCGTCCGAAATGCGCACACTTTCTCCCAAAAGCGGGTGATTTTTGGTATTTTTAGCCCGAATACAAACCTAAATCACAGGCGAGGCTGTAATCCGTGGAATGTCCGAGAATTTAAATAACGAGCAGGAACTGCTGCAGGGAGTGGCCCGTGGAGACCAGCAGGCTTTCAGGGCCATATTCAGCCGGCACTACAGGGCGCTCTGTTTCTTTGCCACGTCTGTTGTCGCGGACGCGCAGGAGGCGGAAGACATCGTGCAGGACGTTTTTTCACGTTTCTGGGACAAACGCGCGGGTTTCCCGACCACCGCCGCCATGAAAGCGTTTTTATACATCTCCGTCAAAAACGCCTGTCTCAATCATCTCAAATTGCGCGAACGCCGCAACGAAAGGGAAAAAGCATTCGCGTACCTCCACGAAAGCGACGACCTGTCTGCCTTTGATCCCGTGCTGGCCGAAACCGAGATCATCGGCGAGCTGTACCGGGAGATCGAGAACCTGCCGGCCCAATGCCGCCGCGTATTCACCCTCAGCTACCTCCAGGGCAAAAAGAACGACGAGATCGCCGGTTCGCTGGGCATTTCCTACAACACCGTGCGCACGCAGAAGCTGCGCGCCCTCAAGCTCATCCGCAGCGGGCTGCTGAAAAAGAACCTCTTGCCCGCCCTCACGGCCTACCTGGCCTTTTTGAAGGGGATCAATTAAAAATTTCTGAAAAAATCTCCTGTTTCCTTTCATCGAAATGAAAGGATCGTTGTTTTTATACTAAAACCATTAAAAAATTGGAACCAGATCAACCGTTAATGCAAAGGACCGCTTACCTGGTGCTCGGCTTCCTCAGAGGGGAGCTGAGCGCGGCGGAGCGGGACGAGCTCGATGCCTGGGTGAACGCTTCGCCCGGCAACCGCGCCTTTTTTGAATCGCTGACGGCCGATGATTCCCTTCACGATAAGCTGGCCGCTTTCGCCCTCACCGATGAAGAGCAGGGCTGGCGGCGATTTGCGGAAAAACATTTCCCGGGAACGGCGGATAAGCCTCCCGCGCGCACCGCGCGTCTCCGCAACCGCTGGTGGATGGCCGCCGCAGCCGCTGTGGCCGTGCTGGCCGCTGCCGGCACCTGGATGCTGCTGCCCCAAAAACAGCCGCAGCCCGTTGCCCAGCAGCCGCTGAACGACGCCCTTCCCGGCACCAGCAAAGCCACGCTCACACTGGCGGACGGCAGCACCATTACGCTTGACAGCAGCGGCAACCGGGTGATCGCGCAGCAGGGAACGGCCGTAAAACAAACCGGCGGCTTGCTCGAATACCGCCCGCAGAACGCCTCCGCCGAACCGGCGTACAATACGCTGAGAACGCCGCGCGGCGGGCAGTTCCGCATCACTTTGCCCGACGGCAGCGCCGTTTGGCTTAACGCGGAATCGTCCCTCCGCTTCCCCGTGGCCTTTAACGGGCCGGAACGTACCGTGGAAATGACGGGCGAAGCGTATTTCGAGATCAGCCGCGACGCAGCGCACCCTTTCAGGGTGAAGGTGACGCCGCAGGCCGAAGTGACCGTGCTGGGCACGCACTTCAATATCAACGCCTACGCCAACGAGCCCGGCATCCGCGCCACTTTGCTGGAAGGCGAGGTGGAAGTGA
>CBINIO010000741.1:0-1831 GCA_966250725.1 uncultured Chitinophaga sp. | reverse complement strand
GGAAAGCGAAAAAGTGACCGACAACGACGCCGACCGCCTCAGCTTCGAGATCGCAAACAAGATCCAGAACGACATGCAATAACCCGGCCAGATCAAAGTAACGGTGATCCGCGAACGCAGGGCCGTGAACGTAGCAAGATAATCCGAAACCGGTATATGGAACGCCGCAGCACGGATGTACTGCGGCGTTCCTTTTTTGCTTCATTTTACCTATTTTACCCATCCACAAAAAACTACGGTAAAATGAAAACAAGATGGCTTGCACTGGCCGTGATCGGGATACTCTCCTTCAGCACCGCCTTTGCGCAAAAGCAGCACAAACTCTTTAATGGTAAGAACCTCAAAGGATGGAAAATTCACGGGACCGAAAAATGGTATGTCGAGGACGGTGAGCTGATCTGCGAAAGCGGCCCGGACAAACAATACGGTTATCTCGCCACGGAAAAGACCTTCAAGGACTTCGAGCTGACGGTGGACTTTAAGCAGGAAGCCAACGGCAACAGCGGCGTGTTTTTTCACTGCTCGCTGGACGGCACCAAGATCGCGGGCTGGCAGGCGGAAGTAGCGCCTCCGGGCAGCAACACCGGCGGCATCTATGAATCCTATGGCCGCGGGTGGCTGATCAAGCCCGCCGCTGAAAAGGACAAGAACCTGAAGATGGGCGAATGGAACACCATGAAAGTGGTGGTAAAAGGCGACAACGTGACCACCTATCTCAACGGCGTGGAAATGATCACGCTCAACGATGCGAAGATCGGCGCGAAAGGCGGCCAGATCGCGCTGCAGATACACTCCGGCGGCGGCATCAAGGTGCGTTGGAAAAATATAAAGATCAAGGAGATCAAAGGATAATCATCCCATAACGGGCTGTCTCGAAAGTAGTTTGACGGGTTTGCACATCGCGTAAAATACTTTTGAGGCAGCCCTTTTTTATTTCTTTTATTTGCAGATGACTTTACAGCAACAGCTTTCAGAAACCACCGGGTACCTGCGCCAGCAGGGCTTTTCCAACGCCGTGGCCGGCATCGTGCTGGGCACCGGTCTTGGCGAACTGATCCACCGCATCGACGTTAAAAAAAGCATCCCTTACGGTGAAATACCACACTTCCCGGAGTCTACCGTGGAAACGCACAAGGGCCACCTGATTTACGGCTTTATTGGCAAAACGCCTGTGATCGCCATGCAGGGGCGTTTTCATTATTATGAAGGGTACACCATGCAGCAGATCACTTTTCCCATCCGCGTCATGAAAGCCCTCGGCGTGCAGCAGCTGCTGCTGAGCAATGCGGCCGGCGGCATGAACGCGGCTTACAAAAAAGGCGATCTCGTGCTGCTGAACGACCACATCAACCTGCTGCCCGAAAATCCTTTGCGCGGCCCGCACGATCCCGCGTTTGGTCCCCGCTTCCCGGACATGAGCCGGCCTTACAGTCCCGCGCTCGGCGAAAAGCTTAAAGCCGCCGCTATCCGGCATAATACTTCCCTGCAGGAAGGCGTGTACGCGGCTGTGATGGGCCCGAACCTCGAAACCTGCGCCGAATACCGTTTTCTCCGCATGATAGGCGCTGATCTCGTGGGCATGAGCACCGTGCCCGAAGTGATCGTGGCCAACCAGGCGGGATTGCCCTGCGCGGCGGTGTCCGTTGTGACGGACGAATGCGATCCGGATCACCTGGCGCCGGTGTCGCTGGCGGAGATCATTGCGGTGGCGGCCAGGGCGGACAAGGTGTTGAGCGGGATATTTGCGAGCGTGGTGGAGGGGTTGGGGTAGAGGCCTCAAGGCCAATGTTCCGCCGGTTGTTCGCCGGCTCAAGGGCGATCAGCGGCCGAC
>CBINIO010000740.1:0-1833 GCA_966250725.1 uncultured Chitinophaga sp. | reverse complement strand
GCACGATGCTGGTCTTGCCCGTGCCGCTGGTGCCGTACACCAGCACGAGCCTGTTTTTATGAATGTGCTGGTAAAGCTGGTTGATCTCTTCGTCGCGGCCGAAAAAGATATTGTAATCCTCCCGGCCGTAAGGGTCAAGGAATTTAAAGGGGCTGTTGATGATCGGTTCCATATAGCTGATTGATCGCTGTCAGGGCTGGGGCGCAAGCGCTTCCAGCGCCAGGTGTTTAAAGGCGGTGAGCTGCTGGCAAACGGCTTCGTAACGCCCCTGTTCCTGCTGCTCCGTTCTGCCGAATTTCCGGTTGATGTTGATCTCCACGCGGTTGAACTCGTCGTCGGGCTTGCTCACGTTGCGGAACACGTACACGTCGTCCGCGGGCCGGTACTGGCCGTAAAACACGAGGTTGGAGCGGTCGGCCCGGCTCTCGAACGAATTGATGTCTATCACCAGCGGCGAAAGGTTCAGGAATTCCAGCGCGTCGCCTTTCCATTGCCGTCTTTCCACGTTGTACACGGTAAGGTTTTGTTTCGTGAGCACCACGCCGCTGTTGTCCAGGTATTTGGCAAGGAGGTAATAATTCACTTCGTGGCTGGCATTGGAGTTCATCAGCTTCACTACCTGGTGGTCGAACACGGTGAGCGGGTCGTGCCGGTATTTGTTGATGCGGATGTTCTGCACGCTGGTAAGCGTGTAACGGTGCAGGAATCCGAGCTTTTCAAAAAATGCCGACAGCATCGATTCCGCCCGCAGGCAAAGCGCGGGTATTTCTTCTTCGTTGATGAGCTTCGGCTTGCGGGGATTGCCGGATGAAACATAGGTGCCGCTGCGGATGTAGGCGAGGAACTCGCAGGCTTCCTTGAAGCGGAGATTGGCGGGGTCTTCCTCGCGCAGCGTATCCAGCTCGCACACAAAATAACTCACGTCGCCCAGCGAATCGATGTACAGGCGGATATGACGGATCAGGCTGCTGTAATTGTATACGGAGCGTTCGTCGATATTGAGCGAAAAATAATTTTCCAGCAGCTGCGCGACCGGTCCGGGAAAATTGCTGACCCGCCCGGTCACCTTCAGCTCCCACAGCTGCGAGATCATGATGATGCCCATAAATTCCGCGGTGATGTGGAACACGCGCCCGATCTGCTCCAGCCGCCGGCGCCCCGGCTGCTTCAGCGCTTCGGCGCCGTATTCCGCCGCGAACAGGGTTTTGAGCTGTATGGCGATGGGGTGGGGCAGCACGTCCATAATGGCTTTCTGGAACACGTTGTCGTCGATGATCTCGCTTTGTTTCCGGATGTTGAGCTG
Source organism: uncultured Chitinophaga sp. (assembly GCA_966250725.1). Lineage (GTDB taxonomy): Bacteria > Bacteroidota > Bacteroidia > Chitinophagales > Chitinophagaceae > Chitinophaga. The sequence goes on along the minus strand of CBINIO010000740.1, from coordinate 530 downwards.
TTCGGCGGGAGTGTTATGGTCGGCCACCAGGGCGTTGAAGATGGACTGGGTCAGCAGCAGGTTGGGCTCGTAATTCGCGGGGGCCGTTTCGGTCGTTGCGGGGGGAAGGGGATTGTTGTCTACCGCGTCGGCCGTTTTGTAGAACAATCCCCAGAATGGTTCACGGGGCGTATCGCCGGGCAGGTGAAGGTCGCGGTGAAGCGGTTCGTCCACGCCAAGGGCCGCCGTGGTAGCCACCTGCGCGGCCGCGAGGGCGGCGGAGAACGCATTGCGCGTGCTCATTCTTTTCAGGAGGATGTTTTTGAAAAGCTCCACGCCAAAGATGGCGGCCGCATCGTCCTCCACCGGGCAATGCGTGGCGATCACCGCGGGCACGCCCAGGTCGAGCAGCCTGGTCACCTGCTGCGCGGTGCTGCAGCCGTTAAGGATCACGAGCCGCAGGTTGCCCGCGTCTATGCTCGGTTTCAGCTGGTAGGCGATGCCGATGCCGTTGGCTTCCTGGTCGTTAAAAAGAAGGGAGGTCTGCCCCG
>CBINIO010000739.1:0-1833 GCA_966250725.1 uncultured Chitinophaga sp. | reverse complement strand
TATCGCCCTGGCGCGTGAGAATGGCAAGCCCCGCGCGGCCTCCCCCGCCCTGCTCGTAGGTCATGCCGATAGAGCCGTTGTACGTCGGATAGGTATCGCCGTAGCTGGGATAGAACAGGTCGAACTGCTCGCGGGTGAAATACAGCCAGCCTTTTTTGTCGAAATAAGTGGCGTTGTGTTTGCCGATCTGCACCTGGAAGTCGCGCTGCCAGGCCGTGATAGCATCGTGCAGCGGTTCCGCCGCCGGTGCGAAATAATACGGCGCGTCCACGCCCTGCTCGTGAAAGTCCACATGCACCTGCGGCATCCAGCGGTTGTACTGCAATACGCGCTGGCGCGATTCGGTCTGCGTTTGCCAGGCCCAGTCGCGGTTGAGGTCGAAATAATAATGATTGCTGCGCCCGCCCGGCCAGGGCTCCTGGTGTTCGCGCGCGTAAGGCGTGGCGTCGTATTGTTTCCCTTTCACGGAATTATAGAAGTTCACGTACCGTTCCCGCCCGTCGGGGTTCAGGCAGGGATCGATGATGATCACCGCATTCTGCAGCAGCTCCTTTTTTTCGGTAAGCAGCGTGTACAGCGTTTTCATGGCCGCTTCCGTGCTTACCGCTTCATTGCCGTGCACGTTGTAGCTGAGCCAGATTATCACCGGCTGCGCGCCCTGCGCCGTGCCGTTTACCAGCCCGAGGTTGTGCCGGCGGATCTCTTCCAGCCGGGCCATGTTCTCCGGGCTGGACAAAACGGCGATCATTAGCGGGCGGCCTTCGTACGTTTCCCCGTAGGTTTCCAGCTTCACATTCTTAACGCTCTCCGCCACTTTCCGGAAATACTCCATCACTTTGAAATGCGGCGTAAAACGCGTGCCGGGCTGGTATTGGAGGAACTGCCGCGGCGACGGCTGCGCCTGCGACGTGGTGATCGCGGCCAGTATCGCCAGTACCAAAAATATATACCTCATAGTCTGGTTGTATCCCCCTAAGATAGCGAAAAATGCGGCCTGCCGAAGTAATGGATTCGCCGGGAAATAATATTAATTTAGCTGGAAATGATGCCCGTAATGACACGTTCCCTCGTTCTCCTGTTCACCTTGTTCTCTTCCGCCGCCATGGCGCAAACCCACGGCCCTCAGCAGTATACGGTCACCAAACGTCTTGAGACCGGGCGCTACGCCGTAGCCTCCGCCCATCCGCTGGCCAGCATGGCCGGCGCCGAAGTAATGAAAGCGGGCGGCAACGCGTTTGACGCGGCCATCGCCACGCAGCTGGCATTGGCGGTGGTATACCCCGAAGCGGGCAACCTCGGCGGCGGCGGGTTTCTCGTAGGCGCCATGCCCAACGGCAAAAAGGTAGCGATCAATTACCGCGAAATGGCGCCGGGAAAGGCCCATCGCGATATGTACCTGGACAGTGCGGGCAATCCCGTTACGCAAAAAAGCCTTCGCGGCCATCTTGCCGCCGGTGTACCCGGCACCGTAGCAGGACTGATCGCCACGCATGCATATGCCAAACTTCCTTTCGCAAAACTTGCGGCGCCCGCTATCCGTCTCGCGAAAGAAGGATACATCATTACCGCCGCGGAAGCGCGGGGGCTCAACCGCCGCCGTGCGGACTTCCTGGCGCTGAACACGCGGCCCACCGCATTTGTGAAAGACATGCCCTGGAAAGAAGGCGATACGCTGGTGCAGAAAGATCTCGCGCGCACCCTGCAGCGCATCGCGGATAAAGGCGCGGCCGGTTTTTACAAAGGCGAAACGGCGCGGCTGCTCGCGGAAGAAATGCGGCGCGGCGGTGGCATCATGACGGAGCAGGACATGCAAAATTACCGCGCGGAAGTGCT
>CBINIO010000738.1:0-1841 GCA_966250725.1 uncultured Chitinophaga sp. | reverse complement strand
ATAGATGCGGACGACCGGTATGTGTTCGGCAATCCGTTCCCCCGGTACACGTTCGGGCTGACGTATAACGTGGTGTGGAAGAACTGGGACTTCACCATGTTCTGGCAGGGCGTGGGCAAACGTTCGCAGTTCCTGCGCGGCGACATCGTGGAAGCCTTCCACAACAACGAAGACCATGCGTACGTGCAGCACATCGACCGCTGGACGCCCACCAATCCCGGCGCTTCGTACCCGAGGCTGACCATCGGCACGGCCAACGCCAACAATTTCGCGTATTCCGATTACTGGATGTTCGATACGAAATACCTGCGGCTGAAGAACCTGCAGCTGGGTTACACGCTGCCCCGGTCGGTAACCGGCATCGTGAAGCTGCAAGGCGCGCGCTTGTATTTCACCAGCCAGAACCTGCTCACGTTTACGCCGAGAAGGTTCAAAGAGCTGGGCGTAGATCCCGAGTTCACGCAATACGACGACAAGCTCGGCTTTACCAATTACAACGCCATCGCAGGCCGCAACTACCCGAACGCCGCCACGTTCGCGTTCGGGCTCGACATCAAATTCTGACAAACAATTATGAAACCGGGCATGATGAATGCATGCGAGGTTCCATCCGACTTTTAAAAAGAAAATATTAACGGATGAAAAGATTATTGTTCATACTGTTGTGTACCGCGCTGCTGGCCGGCTGCCGCAAGCTGGACCAGCCCAACACGCGCGAGTTCACCGACGAGGCATACTGGCGCGACGAGCAGGATGCGCTGGACGCGCTCACCAGCTGCTACGAAAACATGTCCAACGACGGGCATTTCTTCGGCGACGAAGCGCTCAGCGACAACGCCTTCGTGTCCGGCTCCGGCTTTAGCGGCGTATCGCTCATTGCCGCGGGCAGCTACGATCCGACCATCGGGCGGGTGAGGGAGGAGTGGGGATACCGTTACAGCTGCATCCGCAAATGCAATAACGTGATTCTGAATATCGACCGCGTGCCCTCCATGGACGAAACGCTGAAGCAGCGCATTCTCGCGGAAGCGCGTTTTATCCGCGCGTATTCGTATTTCCAGATGGCCTTCTGGTTTGGCGACGCGCCTTTTTACACCAGCCTTATTTCCATCGAAGAGTCAAAGACCATTGCGCGCACGCCCAAAGCGGAGATCATCGCTTTTGTGCTGGACGAGCTGGCGGCCATCCGCGATGCGCTGCCGGTAAATACCGACTATCCTGAAAAGGACAGGGGCCGCATCACCCGCGGCGCGGCCATCGCCATGAGCGCCCGCGTCAAGCTGTATAACGGCGACTGGGACGGGGCGAAAAAAGAATGCGAGTTGCTGGCGGGCTCCACGGCGAACGGCACTTATTCGCTGCTGGGCAATTACGCCGGCCTCTTCCTGCCCGCCAATGAATTTAACAGCGAGACCATTCTCGATATTCAGTACGGCGGCGGCAGAACGTACGGCACGCAACGCAGCTTTCTCCCCCAAACCGTGGCCCTGCTGCGCAGCACGTTGGTGCCCACGCAGGACCTGGTGGACGATTACATCATGCTCAACGGCAAAACCATCGGTGAGGCCGGTTCCGGTTACAACGAGAACAATCCTTACGTGAACCGCGATCCGCGTTTCGCCGCCAGCATCATTTACCACGGCGCAACGATCACGGATTTTGAGAACAACGTGCAGACCATCCTTACGCAACCCGGCTCCGTGCCCGCCACCAACAGCGTGGACGACCAGGGCGCTTCGCCGACGGGATATTATTTCCGCAAGTTCTACGACCGCACCGCGTCCAATTACAATTCCACCCTCAACCTGCCCGTTATCCGTTTTGCGGACGTGCTGCTGATG
>CBINIO010000737.1:0-1842 GCA_966250725.1 uncultured Chitinophaga sp. | reverse complement strand
AAAGGCGTTGTTTATCAGCCATCTTTAAAAAAAATCCCGGCTCTTAAGGCCGGGATATTACTTTATGCCTGCGCAGCTCCCGCGATACCACTTTTCCGTATTCATGCGCCATTGTTTCCGTGGATTCAGGATCAAAGCTGACCGTTTGAATGGCGAATATCCTTCTGCCTGTTCCGACATCATAAAAGCTGCTTTCCCAGGCGTATTTCTTCGCTTCTTTGTAGAATTCCGGGGCAAACAGCCGGTAGTATTCGCCGGAGTAGTAATTGGAAAGCAAATGATAGAGGCTGCCGGGCAGGAAAAAACCTTCCAGTGACTCGCTTACCAGCGTGATCGTAAGCACCCCGTCTATTCCTTTCTCGCGGAATTGCTGCATTACATTTTTGTCTTCCGTTTGCAGGAATATCGAGGCGTCGAAGTCCTGTAGCGATGTAAGCGCGGGTATGCCGTAATCCGTAAGGTCTCCGGCGGAATGGGCTTCCATGCGCAACCTCATGGCGGTATCGGGCATCATGCCCAGCACAAGGACTTTACCGTATTGGCGGGCCGGCTCCTGCGATGAACGCCAGTAGCCTGTAAGCTGCGTGGAATAGCAGCCACAGAAAAAAATGGCGGCAAATGCCGCCAGGACAAATAGTTTCATGATTGTTCGTTTAGGTCGGTTTCGGGAATCTCTTCTTTATGCGCCAGTTGTGCTCCCATAGCTTCCAGTTCGCCTAGCGTACGTTCGTCGAGAGCGGTTGTTTCCAGCCATACGCCGCCGGACTTTCTAAATACCTGGGCGCTGAGGCCCAGCAGATGCAGGAACTGTTGCTCAAGCTCCGCTGCCGTCACAAATTCACCGATATCTATCCAGGCGGCCGAGTGAATGTTGCGGATATCGTCTATCGGCGTATCCGGAGCAAGTTTTTCTTCTTTCGGGCAACCTTTGAAGGCTGAGTGCGGGTTCCTGAAGAACTCCAGCTTCAGATGGGGATAGCGGAAATGGAACTCGTCCTGTATGCCGCTGATCAGAAATTCCTCCGTAATGAATATTTTCATAGAGCCGGTTTTTTATCGGTCCAGTATTGGTATTGCAGCAAGCGACCGCGCTTCTTTAATGACCGGGCGAGATGCGCTTTCTTGACGTCGTTATATTCGGCCGTTTCGATCTTTCCCCTCTCCGGATTTAAGGGTGTGTGATAAATAGCGGGATATTGGCCGTGCGGAGAATGCTGTCTGAATCGCTGCGGTGGAAGAACCGGGATGTTTTGCTCCGGCCATATGCGCCGAAAGTGATCACACTCTTGGGTTTATGCATCGTTTGCGCCAGCAGTTCTGCAGAAGGTTTTCCTTCCAGGGATTCAAAAACAACGTCTTCGTAATGACTCATGAGATATTCTTTAAGCAGTTTGCCGGAGGGGAGCGCTTTATTGTCTTTTTCTTGTACGTACACCACTTTCACCGGCACTTCGCTGAGATCGTTGAAGATCTGGGTGAACTGGCGGATGGAATACATGGAAGACAATGTGCCGTTGTAGGTGAAAATGATCTCCGTGAAGTAATGCACGGTTTCAGGGATGATCATCACGGGGCATTCCGCATCCGCCAGCATATCCTTTACAAAAACCGGGGGATTTGTTTCGTTGAGCACCGCAAAGGAGATGTTGTTCCTCACCAGCAGGAGGTCCGCAAATCGGCTTTCCGCCAGCACCTCCGTTGCCGGTACGCCCGGCAGCGGCCGTACGGTTACGTCCATGCAGTTATCCCTGTAAAAATTTACCAGGAATTTCCGGTTCTCTTCAGCTTTTTCCTGCCGGATCTTCACACTTTCCGCATACAGGTCGCTGTAATTCAGGTACC
>CBINIO010000736.1:0-1847 GCA_966250725.1 uncultured Chitinophaga sp. | reverse complement strand
TTCACCGAAGGCACGCTCATCAGCGGCATGGCGCCCTCGCAGTCGCTGGTGGATGATTATATCATGACCAACGGCAAGGGCATCCGCGAAACCGGTTCCGGTTACGACGATAACGATCCTTTCCACAACCGCGACCCGCGCCTCGAAGCGACCATCATCCACGACGGTTCCTCTTTTGTGACGAAACGCGGCGAAACCGTGGTGATCGAGACCGCGCCCGGCAGCGGCGACAACGCTATCGACAAAGCGGACGCTTCGCAGACAGGTTATTATTTCCGCAAATTCTACGACCGCACCGCGGACGGCAATAACAACTCCGGTCTCAACCTCATCCTGCTGCGTTATACGGACGTGCTGCTGATGTACGCGGAAGCAAAAGCGATGCTGGGCCAACTGGACGAAGCAGTATGGGATAAAACTATCCGGCTGATCAGGCAGCGCGCAGGGTTCACCGATCCCGCCGCGCTGAATTTCTCCGGCTACGCAGGCATTGGAAATCCCGCGCTCATCAACCTGGTGCGCCGTGAGCGCAGGTGCGAAATGGCGCTGGAAAGCCAGCGGGTATTCGACATCCGCCGCTGGGAAATCGCGGAGACCGTGATGAACGGCGCGCTTTACGGCATGAAAGTGAACGGCAGCCACATTGTGGCGGACCGCCGTGTGTTCGACGCTTCCAAACATTACCTGTGGCCGGTGCCGCAGGCGGATATCGAGATGAACAACAACCTCCTGCCGAACAACAGCGGCTGGTGACCTTTCGTCTTGCAACATTTATCAACAATCATCAAAAGCATTTATCATGATACGTTCCCTCTCCTTCAAAATATACAGCCTGCTGGCCGCGGTAATGGTCATCGGGGCTTTCAGCGCCTGTGAAAAGGAAAATACCATCAACAGCAACATTTCCACCGTTAAAGAACTGTACTATCCCGAAGTGGGCAAGTACCTCAAGCTGCAGCCCGCCACCAGCGCCGTGGTGAACTTTGAATGGAGCCCGGCAAGGGCCGAGGACGGCAGCCTCGTCATGTACGAAGTAGCGTTCGACACCGTTGGCGGCGATTTCCAGCGCCCCGTTTATACCGTTGCCTCCAACGGCAACGGCGTGGAAAATTCGCTGTCGCTTTCGCACAAGGTGCTGAACAGCATCGCCAGCAAAGCGGGCATCCAGCCTTCCGCTTCCGGCTCGCTGCAATGGACCGTGATCGCCAGCAAAGGTCTCAATGAAAAACGCGCCGATTCTTCCCGCGTGATCGTGGTGGAACGCCCGGCGGGATTTACCGAGATACCGGCCAACGTGTTCATCACCGGCACGGCTACCGAAGGCGGCGCTGACCTGGCAAACGCCAAACCCATGAAAGTAGGCGCCGACGGGGTGTTCGAGATATTCACCCGTTTGCAGGACGGTACTTTCAGTTTTGTAGACCGCAACAGCGGCACGCCGGTAACGTATTCCATACAGGGCCCCCGCCTGCAGGAAGGCGGTCAGAACGGGCAGACCGGTACCAAGATCTACCGCATCCGCCTCGACTTCGCAAATGCCGCCGCGGAAATGATAGAGATCACCGGCGCGGGCGTATTCGCTTCCGCCTACAACACAACGATCGGCACGCTCGCCTATGCCGGCGACGGAACCTGGACGGCGGAGAACGTAGCCATCGCTTATTATGATTTCGGCAGCTGGAAAGACGACCGTTTCAAATTCCAGTTCCTCACCGCCGACGCGGCCGGCACGCCCGGCACGATGTACTACGGCAGCGTGAACCAGTCCAACTCCACACCGCCCGACGCCAATACGCCCGAAGCGTATTACCAGCTGGCGCCCGTGGACAATTCGCAATGGGATTACA
>CBINIO010000735.1:0-1848 GCA_966250725.1 uncultured Chitinophaga sp. | reverse complement strand
TCAAAAGGTTTTTCCCTGCACATCGGTCTGAATAAACTGGATACCGCCCATTATCCCGGTGTGCCAGTGCTGAACGCCGCCGTGAACGACGCCGTTTTCTGGGAATCGTACGCCCACAAGCTGGGATACGAAACACAGTCATTGCACAATGCCGACGCTACTGCCGAAGCCGTACTGGAAGCGCTGCACACGCTGGCGCAGCAGTCGGGGCCGGGAGACATCCTGCTGCTCACCTACGCAGGGCACGGCAGTCACGTACCGAACGAAAAAGCGGACGGGTTCGACGATGAAAGGGAAGACCAGACCTGGTGCCTGTACAACCGCGAACTGCTGGACGATGAGCTGTTCGAAGCGTTCCGCGCTTTTCCCGAAGGTTCACGCATCCTCGTGGTCTCCGACAGCTGCCACTCGGGCACGATCGTAAAAGCCCTGCCCGATGAAACGGACCTCAGCGTGATGCTCGAGTCCGGTCTCAACAACACCGCGGCCGCGCGCGGCATGCGTTCGCGCAAGCTGCCGCTGGAAGCAGAGCAGGAGATCATGGCGCGTTTCGCGGAGAAAGTGTACGGGCCTTTGCAGAAAAAATATCGTAAAACGCCGCAGGCCGCCAACGTAAAAGCAGCGGTAAAGCTCATGGCCGCCTGCCAGGACGATCAGGCCACCTACGACGGCGAAGCCAACGGCATTTTCACCGAAGCTTTCATGCAGCTGTTCGAACAGCCCGCCATGCAAAACGCTACCGCCGAAAAGCTGATAGACGAGATCCGTGAAAGATATTATTTCCCCCGCCCCAACTTTTTCCAGTACGGCGGCATCATTCCTTCGTTCGACCAGGCGTTCCCGTTTACCATCGGCATCCCTGATGCGGACAAGGTGAAAGGCTCCCGCAAGCCCGACCTGCGCCCCGCGCCGGTGCAGCGCGATCTTACGCAGGAAGAGCAATGGGATGACGTAAAGGTGAAAAAGAACGCGCAGTTGCTGATCACCTTCGAAGAAAAGCCCGACGCGGGCTTCAGCGGCGGTAAGGACATCGAGATACTGGAGCAGGACGGCGAGAGTCTGCTGGTGGAGCTGAAGAATACCCCGCACGAACATGCCTGGAGCGCGGCGCACGCCCTTCGGCAGGAGCTGCTCGCCAAAGGCTGGAAAGCCGCCGTGGAGCCGGTGTTGAGCGTGAACCCCGCGCAGGATAAAAGGGCTACCCGCGAAGGCGATGCGAACAATCCCGACTTCATCCGCGAATGGCCGCCCACGCATGCCGAAGGAAAGATCGGCTGGCATCTCGACGACGACCATTCACAGCTGAAAAAAGCCCACGCCGCCGTAAGCGCCAAACCCGGCGCGCACGTGCGCATCGCGCACCTGGACACGGGGTATATCGCCGGGCATCCCGCGCTGCCGCGGCACCTGGACTACAGCCGCCAACGCAGCTTCGTAAAAAAAGAAGACCCCGCGCAGGCGATCGACAAACCCGAATCCGGGCAGGACGGCCACGGTCTTGGCACCATGGTGCTGCTGGCCGGCGGCGAAGTGAGCATGACCGATACTTTCGGCGAATACGAAGGGCTTATCGGCGGCGCGCCCATCGCGGAAGTGGTGCCGATGCGCATCTCCGAATCGGTTGTGATCATGAATGATAAAACTTTCTGCGAAGCGCTGGACTACGCCATCGAAACCGGCTGCGAAGTAGTGACCATGAGCATGGCCGGGAAGCCCGGCAACCGTATGGCAAGGGCGGTGAACAAGGCGTACGAAGCGGGCATCGTGATCGTGTCCGCCGCGAGCAACTGCTGGTACAAAGGCACGGGCAACCTGCTGCCGAAATGCGTGATGTACCCCGCCGCTTTC
>CBINIO010000734.1:0-1865 GCA_966250725.1 uncultured Chitinophaga sp. | reverse complement strand
CGAAGCGCTTCACCAGCCGCTGCGTTCGGACGGCGATCCGAACACCTACACCGTTGCCGGCGTGATCAAAGATTTCCATTTTAAAACGATGCACGACAAGATCGATCCCATGATGATCATGTCCACCGATCTCGTGATCATCCATCGTTATATGTCCTTCAAAATGAAACCGGGTTCTCCTTCCGCCAGAATAGAGGCCGTACGTAAAAAATGGGCGCAGCTGATGCCGGGCGCGCCCTTCGAGTACTATTTCATCGACGACCGGCTGACGCGTCTGTATGCCGTGGAAATGCAGTTGAGAAGCGGCACTTATCTCGCCACCGGTCTTTCGCTGGTGATCGTGCTGCTGGGCATTCTCGGCCTGGTGTCCATGAGCGTGCACAAACGCACGAAAGAGATCGGCATCCGCAAGGTCCTGGGCGCCTCCGCCGGCGGCATCGCCGCGCTGTTCGTAAAAGATTTTCTCTGGCTCATCATTGCCGGGGGACTGGCCGCGGTGCCCGTGGCATTCCTGCTCATGCGAAGGTGGCTGGGCAATTATGTGTACCGCGTGGATATTACGGTACATCCCTTCGTGCTGACGATCGTATTGCTGGGCATGATATCGATGCTGCTGATCGTGCTGCAAACGTTAAAGGCAGCCACCGCCAACCCTGTGAAAAGCCTGAAGACGGAATAATGTATGATGCTGCGTACCGCTAACGTTAAGGCTGCTGCGGCCAACCGCGAAAAGCCTTAAGACGGGATAAAAACAAAAAAGCCCCGGCTTTAAGGGCCGGGGCTGTACCACAACAGGGTTGGCATCGGTTAATCATGTAAAACCTGCTCCAGCTGCAAACGGAGTTTCTTCTCCACTTCCGGCCCTTCAAAGCCGATATTGCCAAACTGGATATTTCCTTTTCTGTCGATGATGTAAGTAGCGGGAATGATGTTGAACCGGAACTTCTCGCCCACTTCGGGGTCGGTATTGTAATACACCGGGAAAGAATATTTTTTATGACCGAACCATCCCTGCGCGTCGGATAACGTATTGCGCGCGCCGCTGTTCACGATCATGAACGCCACGTCGGGATTGTTTTTGTATTGATCGTACAGCTTCTGTATGTAGGGCATTTCCTGCATGCAGGGAATGCACCAGGTGGCCCAGAAGTCGATCAGTATTACCTTGCCTTTCAGCTGTTCCGCGTTCACGGGTTGGCCTTTCATGTCCACAAAAGCGGCCAGGGACGGCGCCGGGCGGTTGATACGCTGCGCGGCGATCTTGGCGGCAAGCTCTTTTTCGCGCAGGGCGTTCAGCGCTTTCAGCTCTTCCTGCATGCCGGCCATTTCGTAGAATGCGGACACATTGTCCAGCGTTTCCTTGTCGGTGCTGGTTTGCAGCGCTTCCTTCATTTTCGCGGCGGCGGCTTCGTTCTTACCGGCTTTCATGTCCAGCAGCCCGAGCATGGACAGCATGTTCGCTTTTGCTTTGGCCGTTACGGCGCGGCGCGTGCTGTCGTCCACGGCGGGATAGATGTACCCTGTTTCCGGGAAATGGCGGATGATGCCCGCGGGGAAACGGTCCGCCATGGCCAGCGCCTTTTCCGCGTAACCGCGGGCGAGGTCGGGCGCCACGTCGTAGTCCAGCAGGGTTTGCGCCATGCTTTTGTACGTATTGGGCAGATAGGGGTTCGCCGTGTCCGGCGTGATCTTCGACGCGTGGTACCTTACTTTCGCTTCGTTCCCGCGCGCGGCGTACAGCTCGAACAGGTGCTCGTGCATGGATGAAAAATCCTGCGTGTTCTGTGGCGTTTCATCTTTCAGCGCGGCTTCGTACAGCGCGATCTGGCGGCTGGTGTCCGGCTCCTTCGCGATGGCTTCGGAGC
>CBINIO010000733.1:0-1875 GCA_966250725.1 uncultured Chitinophaga sp. | reverse complement strand
CACCAAAACCGATCACCGCGATTTTCTCGAGGACGAATACGGCAAGCTGCAGGAGATACTGGAAAAAGAATCTTCCATCCTGTCCGAGCTGAAAATGGAAGACCTCGTGGTGAAAGGAACGGAGAACATTTCCGATTCCGCCAACATCCGCACCGGCGCTACGCTAAAGACCATCAAAAGCGAAGTGATAGAAGGAGCGGTGTTCACCTGCTACACGCTCTGGCATCTTGCGCACGGCCCTACCGGCGGTCAGATACGACGTATCACCGCTTCGCTGGAAACACGGAAGATGCTGCACCATTTCCTGCAAAGCCACAACCACCATTACCAGTATTGGGCCATGGACAAAGTGATGGACGCGGAAGGGAATGTAAAGAGAGGGTATGAAGAAGATATCGCCGGCATCATCGAAGGCGGGAATATTTTCACCGCGCGTTACGCATTGCAGAAAGTGAACCCCGATTATTTCCGGCCGGCCAAAAGACAGGCGAGGCTTTGGGACACGTACCGCCAGGCGGCGTACCCCTTACAGATGACCATTCTCAAAAAAATGGCCGTCATCCGGCCGGACGATCGGTTGTGCGAACAAATAGCCGCCACTGTTACCGAAGGCAACCGCGAACAGTTAAAAGCAAAGCTCAAAGTGCTGACCACAGGCGGTGAAATGCCCGCAAAAGCGCAGCAGGCGCTGGCGGCGCAGCTGCCGCATCCCGATATGGGAGAAGATATTTACCATGCATTAAAACTGCTGGAACATATTGATCAATCCGTTCAGCAAAAACTATCCGCATACGAAAAGAAAAACGAATGATATGGCAAGAATAAAGATCCTGGTGCTGCTGCTCATCTTCCACGCGGCGGCATTCGCACAGCAACATGTATACGTGGAAGCGGAATCGTTCGCCAGCAAAGGCGGCTGGGTGGTCGACCAGCAGTCGTTCGTGGTGATAGGCTCCTCGTACCTCATGGCGCACGGCATGGGCCGGCCCGTGAAAGACGCGGCCACTACCGTCAAATTCCCCGCGAAAGGAAAATACCGCATGTGGGTGCGCACCAAAGACTGGGCGCCTTACCCCACCGGTCCCGGTAAATTCACCATCAGTATCGACGGCGTGCAGGCCGGTCCCGTAATGGGCGCCAGCGGCAACGATGCCTGGAAATGGTACGATGCCGGCGTGGTGAATATTACGAAGGAAGAGGTCAGTCTTGTGATGAAAGACCTCACCGGTTTCAACGGCCGCTGCGATGCGATCCTGTTCACCGACGCGCTGAAATTCACGCCGCCGAACACACTGGCGTCGCTGAACGGGTTCAGGCGGAAAGTATTGCATTTGTCCGCCACGCCGCAGGAGGCGGGCGACTTCGACCTCGTGGTGATCGGCGGCGGCATCGCGGGCACCTGCGCGGCCATTTCCGCGGCGCGCATGGGTTTGAAGACCGCGCTGATACAGGACAGGCCGGTACTTGGCGGCAACAACAGCTCCGAAGTACGCGTGCACCTGATGGGCGACCTGGATAAAAATTATTATCCCAAGCTGGGGCGCATCGTGCGTGAAATGGACAACGGCGACCCCGGCAACGGCAACCCCGATGCAAAAGAATACGGCGACGCGCGGAAGATCGCCATCGTTAAAGCAGAAAAGAACCTGCATCTTTTCCTCAACACGCATGTGTACAAAGTGGAAATGAAAGACAAAAAGATCGCCGCGGTAGTGGGCCGTAACATCGCCACCAACCAGGAAGTGCGCTTCACCGGCACTTATTTCTCCGACTGCACCGGCGACGGCACCATCGGTTACCTCGCAGGCGCGGATTTCAGGATGGGCCGCGAAAGCAAGGCGGAAACCGGCGAATCGCTGGCCGCGGAAAAAGCCG
>CBINIO010000732.1:0-1884 GCA_966250725.1 uncultured Chitinophaga sp. | reverse complement strand
CCTGCGGACGGGTGCGCGGTGGAAGTGGCCGGCCTTGTTCGCGGCGGCATTGTTCACCTTCCTCAGCTTCTTTACAAAGCAGGACGGCGGCGGTCTCGCGCTGATGCTGGCGCTGGCGCTGGCGGGGTATCACAGTCTTGTTGAAAAGCGCTGGCAGGAGCTGGCGGGTTTCGCGGGATTTTATATTCTTGCGGCCTGCGCATTCATCCTGCCGTTCGTGCCGCATGGTTTTGGCTATTGGTTCAACCACGGGCAGCCGCCGCACAGCTCCCGTCTTTCCCTGCACGACATCATCAACGAGCTGCTGTATAATTCCCAGTGGCTGAAGTTCTACTTCGTGGCCGTGCTGCTCGTGACCATCCCGGCGCTGCGCAACTGGAAGAAGCTGTGGCAGGACAAACAAAAAATGCTTTTCCTGCTGCTGACGCTGGGCATCCTCGTGGAAGCCACGCTGTTCCAGGTAACCAGCTACACGCCGCCGGACAATAACATCTTTTTCCACAGCTTCGCTTTCGCATACATCTTCTCCAGCCTGGCGCCCGTGTTCGGCCTGCAAACGGAGCAATGGAAAACGTTTGTGCTGAGCGCGGTGATGGTGCTCTTCTGGTGGTCAGGCGCTTATTACCGGTACGCGGGCCGCATCGTGGACCGCATGTTCCCCGGCGGCGACAACAGCGAAGCGATCCGCACCGGGCCTACCGGCGAGAACATCGTGGGGAGGAGCAACTACCAGTTCACCGCCGATACGGCGGACGTACCGGTATCAGAATGGGTGTTCTCCCCGCTGCCCGAGTTCAGCAAAATTTATATGCCCGCTTCCACCAGGGACGGCATCGACCGCATCATGGCCATGCCGGAGGCAAAAAAAGGAAAGGACGCCAAAGTGCTGAACCTGACGGAGCTTACCCCGCTGGACCACGCCATCGGCTACACGCTCGAGACCGGTCACAACATCCCGCTCTGGCACCACCTCGGCGTGGGAATGTTCAACAGCCAGCTGCACGATTACATTGAAAAGATCCGCAACAAACACTACGACCTGGTACTGTACCAGGACATGCCGAAGCATAATAACTTTTTCCCCTGGGCCATCCAGGACGAGCTGCGGGAACATTACCGGCAGGTAGACAGTTTCCTCGCTCCCCGGAGGCCCACCACCACCGGTACCATCAAGGTTTTTGTAAAATAAACCTGTAAGTTTGCGCCCGTTATCCCCGGAGGCATTCCCCTCCGGGGCGATATGGAAATCATGAAGACCGGCTCCGATAAAGCAAAACTCATTCTCGCCCTGGGCCTCGTATATGTGCTCTGGGGCTCCACTTACCTTGGCGTGAAGATCGTAACGGAGGTGCTGCCGCCATTTTTCCTTTCCGTAGTGCGCTTCATTTTCGCCGGCGGCATCATGCTCGCGGTCGGTTTTGCGGTGGAAAAAGAAAAGCCCACCCGCCGGCAGTGGCGGAACGCGGCGCTGGTCGGCGTACTGCTGATAGGCATGGGCAACAGCGCGGTGGCGCTGGCTTTGAAATACATGCCGTCGGGATTGGTGGCTTTGTTCATCGCGGCATTGCCGGCGTGGTTCGTAGGGCTGGACTGGCTGTTTTTCTCGCGCGAGCGGCCAAAGGTGCTCACGCTTTGGGGACTGGTGCTGGGTTTTGTGGGGCTGTTCTGCATCTTCGATCCCTTCTACCTGGTGCACCCGGATTCCGTAGTGCGCAATTATCCTTTGTGGCCCATCGTCGTGCTGACTATCGGCTCCATCGCATGGGCGTACGGTTCTTTGTTATCGCCGCGGCTGGACACGCCGAAGCAGCTCACATCGTCGGCCATCCAGATGCTTTCCGGCGTGGTATGCTCCATTATACTCAGCGCATTACTGGAAAGCGG
>CBINIO010000731.1:0-1886 GCA_966250725.1 uncultured Chitinophaga sp. | reverse complement strand
TGCAAATGCCCGTGTCGCGCATCCGCCAGATGGCGGCTACGGATAGCAAAGGCACCAATGTGCTCGGTGTGGTGGAAGCTGCTGCCAAGCTGGGTTTTCAGGCGAAGGGCGTAAAAGGTCCCTTTGAAGCGCTCTTCAATATTCCCAAACCCGCCATCGCGCACGTGATCGTACGTGAACAGCTGCATCACTTCGTGGTGATCTACCGCGTCACCAAAACGCATGTGGTGGTGATGGACCCGTCCGACGGGCAATATCACTCTCTCACGCACGATGCTTTTAAAAAGATCTGGACGAACGTGCTGGTGCTGCTTTTGCCGGGTGAAGACTTCAGGCCGGGCAACGAAAAGATCTCGCATCTTGCGCGTTTCTGGTTCCTGCTGCGCCCGCACCGCTCCGTGGTAATGCAGGCTTTGTTCGGCGCCGTCATTTATACTATCCTCGGTCTGTCCACTTCCATTTACGTGCAAAAGATCGTGGACAATGTGCTCGTGGAAGGAAACAAAAACCTGCTCAACCTGCTCGGCATCATCATGCTGCTGATACTTGTTTTGCAATTGTTCATCGGCCAGCTCAAAAGCGTGTTCGCGCTCAAAACCGGCCAGCAGATAGATGCGCGGCTGATACTCGGGTATTACAAACACCTGCTCCGCCTGCCGCAGCAGTTCTTCGACACCATGCGCGTGGGCGAGATCACTTCGCGCATCAACGACGCGGTGAAGATCCGCGTATTTATCAACGACGTTGCCATCGGGCTGGTCGTGAACGCGTTTATCGTTCTGTTCTCGTTCGGCCTGATGTTCACTTACTACTGGAAGCTGGCGCTGATCATGCTGGCGATACTGCCGGTGTACGGGTTGATCTACTGGATCAGCAACGAGGTGAACAAAAAAATGCAGCGCAGGCTGATGGAAGACAATGCGGAGCTGGGCAGCCAGCTGGTGGAATCGCTCAATTCAGCGGCTACCATCAAACGTTTCGGGCTGGAAGAATACGCCAATCTCAAAACGGAGAACCGCTTCGTAAAGCTCCTTAAAACCATCTATTCCGCTTCCGTTACGAACCTGTACATCGGCAATGCGGGCGGTTTTGTGACCAGCGCATTCGTGGTGATACTGCTTTGGGCGGGCTCGTATTTTGTGATGGACAGGCAGCTGAGCCCCGGCGAATTGCTGAGCTTTTACGCCATCATCGGTTATTTTACCGGCCCGGCGATGAGCCTGATAGGCGCGAATAAAAGCATGCAGGACGCGCTCATCGCGGCCGACCGCCTGTTTGAGATCATGGACCTGGAGCAGGAAGAAAGCGGCAGCAAAGTGGTGCTGCAAAAAAATATGATGGGTGATGTGGCGTTCCAGCACGTATCATTCCGTTATGGTACGCGGGTAGAGGTGTTCAGGAATTTTAGCATGAAGATAGAAAAGGGAAAGATCACCGCCATCGTGGGTGAGAGCGGTTCCGGGAAATCTACGCTGATGGCGCTTTTGCAAAATCTTTATCCCCTGCGGGAAGGCAGCATACAGATCGGCAGCCTGGATATCCGCTACATCGAGCACGAAAGCCTGCGCCGGCTGGTGAGCGTGGTGCCGCAGCAGATCGACCTGTTTGCGGGCACCGTGATGGAAAACATCGCCGTGGGTGAATTCGAGCCGGATATGCAGCGTGTGCTGGCGATCTCGGTACAGCTGGGCATTCTTCCCTTTATTGAAAAATTGCCCGAAGGATTTAACACGCTGCTGGGCGAGCACGGCGTAAACCTTTCCGGCGGCCAGCGGCAGCGTATCGCCATTGCAAGGGCGCTGTACCGCGATCCTGAAATACTGATCCTCGACGAAGCCACTTCCTCGCTCGATGCAGTGTCCGACCAGTTTGTGCAGGACGCGATG
>CBINIO010000730.1:0-1906 GCA_966250725.1 uncultured Chitinophaga sp. | reverse complement strand
GGTGGGCGAGGAGCCTCTGGCCGTTACCGCCCAGGAGTTCCCGAAAACGATGCCGGAGAAGTTCAAAGACGTGGAAGAATCGCTTGCCTGGCAGCTGTATTTCCCCGGCGGGGCCATCGCCAATTCCACGTCCACCTACATCGCCGGCGTGAACCGCCTGTATGCGGCCGCGGAAAAGGGCTGGTACGAAGTGAACAACGCCTTTGGCTACAGCGGGCAGCTGGGCCGCACCAGCAAAGGCCCGATGGAATTCACGCATATCAACCAGCAGGCCGCGCATATGGACGGCGTGGCGCAATCCATTCTCAACAATACGCCCAACAACGTACCGGGCGAAGAAGGCCTGCGCGACATGAAGGTGATAGAAGCGATCTATGCATCCATCGCCGCGGGCGGCAAAAAAATAACGATCAGTTAAGGGTATGGTCCAGCTCGAGCATGGCGGTGAAAAGGAATTCCTGCCGGTCCGCCGTGAACGCTTTTACCTGCACGGAGGTCTGGTAGCTGAGCGTGGTGAACAGCTCGTTACGCTCCAAGGAATGCAGCTCCAGCAGGGGATGCGCGGATTTATCATGCAGCTGCACCCGGATGGGCCAGATGTTCAGCTCCGAAAGCACGACGCCGTGCAGCAGCAGGTTGTTTTCCTGAAGGCGGAGGAGAACGTGGCGGCCCTTGAGGCTGTCGCTCACGCGAAGGTAATGATGGGAAGGGAAGGGGAACAGCCAGGTGAAAACCGATATCGACATGAGCGTTAGCAGGACCGTAACGGCTTCCGTGGAGCCGGAGCCGATGTAGAGGGGCGTTGCGATGAAGCTGGCGATCTGCAGCAGGATGTTCACGAGCATCATCCAGCGTTTTTTCTTTATTGCCGCCATGTCTTTTTTATAAAAAAAATTCGCCGCCAGCCAGGATACGAGGGCGAACGGCAGCTTGACGACAAGAAAAAGAACGAACGCGAACAGCGCGAACGACAAGGTGAAACTGGTCGAAAATTCGTAGAAGCCGTATATGATAACAGGCGTTACACAAAGTATCATTGTGCCCCAAACCTTCAAAGTGTACAGGAATGTTTTCATATATGACCCAAATAAATAAAGAATAACCCGGCTTTCCAATACCCGTTACGCGGTATTTCTACGGTTGTTTCCGCAACTGCTTTTTCGTAGATTTAGGAATGGTGAAAAAACTGATATTCCTGGCTACGGCTGTTTCGTTCAGCGCCTGCGCGCCCAACCCGTACAAAGCCACCAACAAGGTGTACCGCCATCAAAGCAAACATTGGGCGGACGTTTTGAAAGAGCAGCCGGGAGATATCCCCGTTACTGCCGTTGCGCCGCCCGGATGGGTGGGCACCACCAATTTTAACCTCCGCAAGCCTAATTTCGTCATCATCCATCACACGGCGCAGAATTCCTGCGAACAAACGCTGCGCACCTTTACGCTCGCGCGTACGCAGGTGAGCGCGCATTATGTGATCTGCCGCAACGGCGTGGTGCACCATATGCTCAACGATTATCTCCGCGCATGGCATGGCGGCGTCGCGAAATGGGGCAGTATGACGGACATCAACTCATCGTCCATCGGCATCGAGCTGGACAACAACGGCCGCGAGCCTTTCGATTCCGCGCAGATCAGCAGCCTGCTGGTGGTGCTCGATACGCTGAAGCGCCGTTACAATATCCCGGCCGCCAATTTTATCGGTCACGGCGACATTGCGCCGCGCCGCAAAGTCGATCCCAGCGCGATGTTCCCCTGGGACAAGCTGGCGGAAAAAGGTTTTGGCCTGTGGTACGGCGATACGGCGCTGGTGACCGTGCCGGAAAACTTCAATACGCTGCAGGGCCTGCGGATAGTGGGTTACGATCTGCAGGACACGACGGCCGCCATCCAGGCGTTCAAACGTCAC
>CBINIO010000729.1:0-1908 GCA_966250725.1 uncultured Chitinophaga sp. | reverse complement strand
TCGTGCGGAAGATCCCGAAAGGGCGCGTCACCAGCTACGGCGCCATCGCCGAGAGGGCGGGCATCCGCCTTTCCGCGCGCATGGTAGGCTGGGCCATGAACGCGGCCGGCTCTGCGCCCAAACCCGTGCCCGCGCACCGCGTGGTGAACAGCAAAGGGCTGCTCACCGGCAAGCACCATTTCCCCACGCCCACCCTGATGCAG
Organism: uncultured Chitinophaga sp.; assembly: GCA_966250725.1. Lineage (GTDB taxonomy): Bacteria > Bacteroidota > Bacteroidia > Chitinophagales > Chitinophagaceae > Chitinophaga. The sequence continues at coordinate 1,705 of CBINIO010000729.1, read as the reverse complement.
GAGCTGCTCGAAGCCGAAGGCATCGAAGTGAAGAACGACCAGGTGCAGCATTTCGACAAGGTATTCTGGAACCCGCCGCTTCCCAAAAAGAAACCGTAGCGCTTTGTTTACTTTCAATACCTTTACATCATTACAGGTCCCGTTTACATCACAATATGTCAGTACTCAAACTTAAGCTGGATCAGGAGCAATTAGTAGAAGACTTTTTTGAAGACACATGGCTGGCGGGGATCGTTTCCCAGGCCCGCGACTACCAGGTGTGCTGGCAGATCAACAAACAACTGGGGTTCGATCTGAGGGTGAACAATTCCCTCGAGATCAATCTCACCAAAAACCGGCGTTCCTATTTTTTTACCGTGTTTGAATACCAGGAGCTGACCAAATCGGCCGCCCATTATTTTTACAACAATCACTGCAAAGCGGAATTTCTGCTGCCGGAATTAAAACACGTGGATTATATCTGGCTCATCAAAGGGAACTATTACCAGGCCCCCGACGTAAGATCGCTGACGGAGCAATGCAGGAAGGTGGAAGCCGTGCAGCTGGTGACCCTGCTGGAAATGAAAGACATCAGGAACAAGATCAACCTGATCTTTTAGAACGCCTTGTCGTACGTTATGCTTTAAAAATTCAATCATATGTGGCAGGAAACAGATCAGCATCTCTACCGCGCATTTTCATTCAAAGATTTTCGCGAAGCATTTGCATTTATGACCCGGGTGGCGCTGACGGCGGAAAAGATGGACCATCACCCCACCTGGACCAATACGTATAATAAAGTGGAAATATGGCTGAACACACACAGCGCGGGCAATACGGTCACCGATAAAGACCGCGCGCTGGCGAGAGCGATCGACGAAATGCATGCATCATCTTAATACTCGCGTTTTTGTGAACCGTCTTTTAATCTTCGGCCTGTTGTTTTGTTGCTCCCTTCACCCCGTATCCAGAGCGGCCGCACAGGACACACTTTCCCTCGATTTTTCCCGCCCCGTCAATGGGGCGGACATACGTTCGTATACGCCCGTATTTCACGACCGCAAAGGCAACGTAACGGTAGACGATCTGCCCGGCCTCGGTTTCAGGACGGACAGCACGCTGTTCCATCTCCGCAAAAAAGCCCTCGGCGAGGTGAACGACGTTTGGCTGCGTCTCCACATCCGCAATACCGGTCTCGTGGATTCCGTGCTGTACCTGTTCACCGGCTGGCACGACGATCTCGGCTTTTACGCCGCGGACGCGGACGGCAAGCCCCGGCTGACGATGCATACCGGCCTGATGATCGACCGCGGGGGCGTGGAGCGCTGGAACCATTTTACTTTCCCGCTGTACGTGCGCGCGGGCGAAACCCGCACGTTCTACGTACACGTGCGCAACAGCTTTTACCGGGAGAACGAATTTCTTCCCCGCCTCTTCGATCCCATCCATTACGCCGGATTCCGCGACGCGCAAACGGACCGGTACAAAGGCGAAGTGCTGGTGATACAAATGCTCATCGGCATGCTGCTGGTGCTGCTCAGCATTACCGTGATCAACTACACGCAGCTGCCCGACCGCTCGTCGCTGTACTTCGCGGCGTACGTGCTGGGGCTCATCCTGTTCTTTATCCTGCGGCTCGAGCAAAAGCCTTTCCAGCTTTCGTTCTTTCATTTCTGGCCGCTGTTCAAATACTACTGGGACGTGCCGGCGCTGCTGTTCTGCTTTT
>CBINIO010000728.1:0-1924 GCA_966250725.1 uncultured Chitinophaga sp. | reverse complement strand
TTCCAGCTCGGGCACCGCGCTTGCGTTCACGGTGGGGATCATTTTTTTCACGTTCTCGATCACGTAGTTGGTCCTGTTCACGCCGCCGTACAGGTAGCGGAACATCCTGTCGTAACGGTCGCCGCCGCCGGAAGGGGAAGCGGGGTTCCAGTTGCCGGTAGGGTATGCGTTGCCCGTGCGCAGGCCGGAGCTGCTCAGGTCGTCGTTGATCACGGTGCCGTTGCCGCGGGTGCGCTGGAATTCGCCGAGACCGTCAAAATAATATTCGCGGTCAAACAGCGGGCGTACGTCCGCATACGCGCCCATGATCGCGATCTTGGCGTCCTGTTCCGTTTTCCAGAACTCGGAGTCCGCCAGCTCGGTGGTAGGCAGCTGGTCGAGCAGGTTTTTCACACAGCCCGTAGCCATGATGCCCATGCCCGCCGCTATCGCTAATAATTTTATATGATTGCGTGTTCTTTTCATAATTCATGCTTTTTAGAGGCCTACGTTAATACCAAAGGAATAAGACTTGTTCAGCGGGTAAGCGTTACTCCTGTTGCCGGTCAATTCAGGATCGAGGCCGCGGAATTTGGTAATGGTGCCGATGTTCTCAGCCGACGCGAACACCCGGAAGCTGTACAGCCCGATCTTTTTCAGGATGTCGCCGGGGATGGAATAACCCACCTGTATGTTCTTGAAACGGATGTAGTTCAGGTTGTCCAGCCAGAACGTGGTTTCGGAGCGGTTGTTGCCGGAGCCGCCGAGGCGGGGCCATGCGCCGTTCATGTTATCGTAGTTAAAAGGCAGGTACCACTGGTTCCAGCCCCATGCATAACGGCTGGCGGCCGGGTTCACGTTGTTGTAGTTGTTGATCCAGTAATCCTTGCGGCCGGTGGCTGCGGTGAACAGGAACGCCACGTCGATGCCTTTCCAGGAAACGTTGCCGCTGAGAGCGTAGTTGGCCGTAGGCCGGTCGCGCTGCACGTTATCGTAAGCGACCTTGTCGTCGTCGGAGATACGCCCGTCGCCGTTCACGTCCTTGCGCAGCAGGTCGCCGGGTGCAGCGCCCTGCGGCGTGGTGTTATAAATATCCTGCCAGTTGCGCGCGATGCCTTCGTCCTGGTAAGTGATCAGGAAGTGGTAAGGCATGTCCAGATAGACCCATCCTTTCGGCAGGAACTCGTTCCATCTTTCCAGGTTGGTCCTGTTATAGGACGCGTTGAAGTTAAGGCCGTAATGGAACTGCCCTACCCTGTCGCTCCAGTTGATATTGCCCTCGATACCGCGGTTGCGCAGCTCGCCGATGTTCTGCCGCGGCGCGATGTAAGCGCCCGCCAGCAGCTGCGAAAGATCGGAAGGACGCAGCATGTCCGTGGTAAGACGGTCGTAATAATCCAGTTCCGCGGTCAGCCTGTTCTCCAGGAAACCCAGGTCCAGACCGAGGTTGAATACGGTGGTGGTTTCCCAGGTCAGGTTTTCGTTCACCATTTTTTTGTACACGAAACCTTTGGAAATGTCCGAACCGATCATGTAGTTGCTCACGGACAGCGTGGACTGCTGCTCGTAACGGCCTACGCCGCTGTTGTTGCCGAGGCTGCCGTAAGAAGCTCTCAGCTTGCCGCTGCTCAGCACTTTGCCGGTGACCGGTTTGATGAAATTTTCTTCGGTGAAGCGCCAGCCTACTGCGATGGACGGGAAGAAACCGAAGCGGTGGCCGTCCAGGAATTTGGAGGAGCCGTCGTAACGGAAGTTCGCTTCCAGCAGGTATTTGTCAAACGCCGTATAGTTCACGCGGCCGATGTAGGAACGGAGACCTTCCGCGCCGGAATTGCCGCTGGCGCCCTGTATGCCGGGCAACGCCGCATCCACTTCGTGAAGGTCCGGGTGGATCCTGTCGTTGCGGCTGCTGTTCTGCACGCGCTCGTTCCAGTACTCTTCACTG
>CBINIO010000727.1:0-1928 GCA_966250725.1 uncultured Chitinophaga sp. | reverse complement strand
ACCTGAACCTGGCAAAGGAAATACTGCAAAAGCATAACTTTACCAAGATCAAAACCGAAGATAAAATCCTTGCAATAAACGATGACCAATCCGAGTAAGAAAGAGGCGTTGGGGAAAGGCATCCGCTCGCTGTTACAGAATATAGACACAGACCTGAAGCAAACCACCAGCGCTTTGGGCGAACAGGTGATAGCCCAGGCTACCGGCATCGAGCGGATACCGCTGGACCAGATTGAGATCAACCCCAAACAGCCGCGCCGCGATTTCGACGAACAGGCTTTACAGGAACTGAGCCAGTCCATCAAGCTGCACGACATCATCCAGCCGATCACCGTTTCGCGCATCGGTAAAAAATACCAGCTCATCGCGGGCGAACGCCGTTTCAGGGCGAGTAAAATGGCCGGGCTGAAAGACATTCCCGCGTACGTTCGCCAGGCCAACGACCAGGAGCTGCTGGAGCTTGCGCTGCTGGAAAACCTCCAGCGCGAAAATCTCAACGCCATCGAGATCGGCCTCAGCTACAAACGCCTGATGGAAGAGATCGACCTCACGCAGGAGCAGGTGGCCGAGCGCATGGGCAAGGAACGCAGCACCGTTACCAACTACATCCGCCTGCTGAAGCTGCCGCCGGACATACAGGTAGCAGTGCGCAACAACAAGCTCAGCATGGGTCACGCCCGCACGCTCATCGGCGTGGAGAACGTGGAGAAACAGCTCTTTATTTTCGGCGAGATCATGAAAAACGGGCTTTCCGTGCGCCAGACGGAAGAGCTGGTGCGGAAAGTGAACCATATAGACAAAGGGAACACGAAAAAACCGGCGAAGAACGGCCTGCCGCCGGCTTACCAGAAGATACAGGACAACCTGAGCTCGCACTTCTCCACCAAAGTTCACCTGGACAGGAGCAAGAACGGCAAGGGCAGCATCAATATCGAGTTTTATTCAGACGAGGAGTTGGACGCAATCCTGGAAAAATTATCATTATACGGTGAAAAATAATTCAGGGTACCTGGTATGCTTCCTTTTGTGCCTGTTCCTGTTACCCGCGGCCAGCAGCTTTGCGCAGCAGGATACGACGAACCGGCAGCTGAGGGACTCCCTCCTGCGCCGTAATGCCGTAGCGGAAAGGGATACCACACAGGCCGCGTCCAGCGCGCTTTCTCCGGCCGATACCCTGTTGGCAAATTACAAATCACTTCACAGTCCCCGTAAAGCGGCGTTTTATTCCGCCGTACTGCCCGGCCTCGGCCAGATATACAACCGCCAGTACTGGAAAGTGCCGCTCGTGTACGCCGCCATCGGCATCAGCACCGGGTTCTTCATCGGCAACCTGGACCTCTACAAGCAGTACCGCGACGCCTACCGCGTTCGCGTAGCGAACCAGAACAACCCGGATTATAAAAACCCGTACCCGCTCTATACGGACGCAGACCTCCGTTACCTGCGCGACGCATACCGGCAGTACGTGGATTATTCCGTGCTGGTGTTCGCGGCCGCGTACGCGCTCAATATCGTTGACGCCACCGTGTTCGCGCACCTGCGGCAGTTCGACATCAGCGAGGACTTGAGCATGCGCGTGAGCCCGCGCCTGATCAACAACCGCACTATCGGCGTCGGCGTCAGCATTTCTCTCGGCTCGCGTAAAAGCAGGCCGCAGGGACTCGCCATTCACTAACTTCAACTTATTTGCACAGATATGAAAATAGCATTGATCGGATACGGTAAAATGGGCAAGGCCATCGAGGCCATCGCCCAAAGCCGCGGGCACGAGGTCGTACTCCGCATAGACATCAACAGCCCCGAGCTGCTGGAAAAAGACCAGCTGTCAAAGGCGGACGTAGCCATCGAGTTCACCACGCCCGAAACCGCTTTCGGCAACATCCTCAAATGTTTCAACGCCAATGTGCCCGTGGTATGCGGCACCACCG
>CBINIO010000726.1:0-1947 GCA_966250725.1 uncultured Chitinophaga sp. | reverse complement strand
TACCCTCATCCAGACCAAAAAGATCCTGGATTTCCCTGTTGTATTGATGGGCAGGGATTATTGGAGCCCTGTATCGGAAATGCTCACGGCAATGCTGGGCGAAAAAATGATCGATGCGGAAGATCTGAACCTGATCATGATCACCGACGACCCCGAAGAAGCGCTCGGTCACCTGGAAAAATTCGCCAGGCAGAAATATAATGCCAAACGGAAAAGGATCTTCCGCAAGTTCCTTGTGCTGGGCGAATGATCACAATCATGGATGCGCTATAAAGGTATAGACGTGGTTCAGATCGAGCACATCTTCAGCTGCGCTGCCATTGAAAAATCGTGAGGCGGGACTCCTTCCGTATGCTCCGAAAGTGACCAATGCATGTTTTCTGTATTGCAGGTAAATCCGTAGGCTTTTGGCCGCGTTTCCTTCAAGTGCCAGGTATTCGATCTTTTTGCACGGGCCTTCAAGATACTGGTGCAGCAGGCTGTCGTGCGGGATCTTTTTTGTGCCTTTTTCACGAACGTAGATCAGTTTTACCTTCCGTAACGCCAGGGTGGGAAAAAGCTGGAATAACATACGGATGGCGTACATGGAAGAGAAGGTTCCGTTGTAGGTCAGTATCACTTCTTTTATTACCTGCATGTTGCCGGGAAGCATCAATATGGGACATTGCGCTTTCGTCAGCAGGTCATCGATAAAGCCACTGGAGTAAAGCGCATGCGGTACAAGCATGGTATCGGCAAAGCGGCTTTCGAGAAGTATGGTCTCCAGCGCGGCGCCGGTATAGGTATGCAATGTGACGTTCATCTCCCGCTCCATGCAGGCTGCCCGTACCTTTTCGGTATCGCTAACGATCTCTTCATGCCGCTCCCTGGCAGATTCCTCCACCCGGCGGTCATTGTAAAACATCCCGTCCCCGATGGCGGGTATCAACACATTCTGCACCGGCGGTTGCGTTTCCAGCAACGCAACGGATACCCGGCCGCCGGCCAGCCGCGTGATGTAGCGCACGGCGTCGAGCTGCGATTCTGTATAGTGACGGCCATCTATCACCGCAAGTATTTTTTTCATGTCGTTGGATTTTATAAACAAACTTATGGCTGCGCGGCAATAGAGAAAATGATACATAGCCATGAGCCGCCGGCGGTCATCACAGCCGCCGATGACGGCCGTCATTGGCCCCGGCTTTCTGCCAACGTACCTTTCGGGAAAATACGGGTTATGAAAAGAATACTCTTTCTCACCGATGAGCTCAAAATAAACAGGTGGTCCCTGGAATTTGCCGCCTATATATGTAAGCTGAACAGCAGCAAACTGACGGGCGTTTTCTTAAAGCATGAACCGCACAGCCAGCGTACCGCAGCCATTATCCGCGAAGAAGTAGCCTTTAACGGCATATGCGCTGATGAAGAAAAACCGCTGGAGCAGCTCCAGCAGGAATGCCGGGAACGAACAGCCGCCCGTTATAAAGAGATTTGCGGGGAGCTGTCCGTAGGCTCGGAGATCATAACAATTGCGGGTCCGCAGATAGACAACATTTTGCTGGAATGCAGGTATGCGGACCTGTTGCTGATCGATCCCGCGCTGGGCATGCGCGAGTCCGCCGCTGTGCTTCCCGCCTCTTTTATCCGTACGGTCCTTTCACAGGCGGAATGCCCTGTATTGGTCATTCCTGAAAGATTCGACGGGGTGGATGAAATCGTGTTCGCCTACGACGGCAGCCCCTCTTCGGTATATGCCATTAAACAGTTTACCGCATTGTTCCCCGCTCTTGCGGATAAGGCGGTTTTTGTTGTAACGGCTCACCGGGAGAAGAAGATACATTCGGAAGAAATGCAGAAAATGCGATCCTGGCTGAACCTGCATTACCCGAGCGTAAATTTTCACGACGTCCGGGGCGACAGCCGAATCGGCCTCCTCGAATATGTGCTGGGGAAAGACAATATCGTCAT
>CBINIO010000725.1:0-1949 GCA_966250725.1 uncultured Chitinophaga sp. | reverse complement strand
GAGAACTGGGCCACGTGATCGTGATCCCCGGCGGACGCCTGCACCCCGGCACCGGCGCGCACGGCTCGCTTGAATCCTACGCATCCGCCACCGGCGTTACCAACACCGCGCTGGAGCTGCTGGAAGCAAGACCCAACGAAGAAAGCCTGCTGCGCAACCACACCGCCGAAGAGATCGATTCGAAAATGATCTACGAAGCCGCCATCAAAGGCGACAAGCTGGCGATAGAGATCTACGAATACACCGGCAAAGTGCTTGGCGAAGCCCTCGCGAACTTCGTGATGTTCTCCAGCCCCGAAGCCATCGTGCTGTTCGGCGGTCTTACGCAGGCGGGCGACCTCATTATGCGCCCCGTACGCGAGCATATGGAAAAGAACCTGTTACCGATCTTCCAGAATAAAGTGAAATTGTTATTCTCCGAGCTGAAAGAAAGCGATGCCGCCATTCTCGGCGCCAGCGCGATGGCATGGGAAATGAAAGACTAATTTTTCTTAACATTGCGGGGTATGAACAGCAGAAGGAACTTTTTGAGAACAGCCGCTCTCGGCGCGGCGGCCCTGTCCATCGACGGGCTGCCTGCAGCGGCGCAGTCCCGCAAGGGTAAAGGCAAAGGGCGGAAGCCCATCGTGATCTCCACCTGGGACTTTGGCATCGCGGCCAACAAAGCCGCATGGCAGGTGCTTAAAACCGGCGGCCGCGCGCTCGACGCGGTGGAAGCCGGGGTACACGTGCCCGAGGCCGACCCGAAAAACCACACCATCGGCTACAGCGGCTATCCCGACCGGGACGGTCATGTAACGCTGGACGCCTGCATCATGGACGAGCACGGCAACTGCGGGTCCGTGGCGGCTTTGGAACACATCGTGCATCCTATTTCGGTAGCGCGCAAGGTGATGGAAAAAACGCCTCATGTGATGCTCGTGGGCGAAGGCGCGCTGCAATTCGCGCTGGAGAATGGCTTCAAAAAAGAAAACCTGCTTACGCCCGAGTCGGAAAAAGCCTGGAAGGAATGGCTCAAAAAATCGGAATACAAACCGGTGATGAACATCGAGAACCAGAGCTACGAGGGTAAAAATCCCGGTACTTTCAACGAAGTGCCGCAGCAGGAAAACACGACTGCCTTCAACCCGCTCAAGCTGCCCGGCAACATATACAACCACGACACGATCGGCATGGTGGCGCTGGACGCGCAGGGCAATCTTTCCGGCGCATGCACCACCAGCGGCATGGCGTTCAAGCTGCATGGCCGCGTGGGCGATTCGCCCATTATCGGCGCGGGTTTGTACGTGGACAACGAAGTGGGCGCGGCCACCGCTACCGGCGTGGGCGAAGAAGTGATCCGCGTGGTGGGAAGTTTTCTCGTAGTGGAGCTGATGCGCCAGGGATACAGTCCCGAAGCCGCCTGCAAGGAAGCCGTGATGCGCATCGTGAAAAAAAATCCCGAACGTTCCAAAGGCATACAGATCGGTTTTCTCGCGCTCAACAAAAAAGGCGAGCACGGCGCGTACTGCCTCCACGAAGGCTTCAGCTACGCCGTTACTACCGGCGACAGCGAGGAAGAACTGATCAAAGGCAAACACTATTTCTGATCCATCCTTAATCATTTTTTGATCGGCTGCCGGGCGTACTGGCAGCCGATCCTTATTTTTGCAAACATGGAAAAGATCATCCTCGAAATATGCGCCACTTCGCTGGCGTCCTGCAAAGCGGCGCAGGAAGGCGGCGCGGACCGGATAGAATTGTGCGACAACCTGCTGGAAGGCGGCACTACGCCCAGCTACGCCGCCATCAAGCTGGCGCGCGAGGCCGTGAACATTGCCCTCTACCCGATCATCCGCCCGCGCGGTGGTGATTTTTTGTACGATGAAGATGAGTTCGCGCTGATGAAAGAAGACATCAGGGTGTGCAAAGAGCTCGGCTGCGATGGCGTGGTGACCGGTTTGCTGACC
>CBINIO010000724.1:0-1950 GCA_966250725.1 uncultured Chitinophaga sp. | reverse complement strand
AAAAAGAAGCAGGTATCAGCTTTGAACAAACGCCTGCCGGCTACCGTGGTACATTCCAGTCAGACGAAGCCCAGTGTGTAACCTTTTCACAGAAAGAAAGCAAGGGACTGGTATTTTATATCGACGGGATGCCCCACCGGGGCACCGCTATCTGCTTTCCCGCCGGAAAGCATGACTGGCAATGGACGAATGCCGGCGTAATCCCGCAGCGACCTGAAATAACAGGAACGATTACACGCAGCCGTGGATGTGACGTTAGCTGGAACAGCATGCCCGGTGCTACATCTTACCAGCTTCAGCTCTGCCATGACAACGGCGGCAGCTGGACTACGGTGAAAGATAACATCCGCACGGCAACAACCACGCTTACTAACCTGAACGATAATACGAAGATTCACCTGCGCGTGATCGCCAAAGGCGCCGGAGGAAGTAGCGAGCCGTCCGCGGCATATCCGGTGTACGTAAATGCCCGGACGCCGCATGCCCCGGAAGGTTTGGTGCTTCAGCAGGCAACTGCTCCGGGCGGGCTAACGCCGGTTGTTCCGAAAGCTCCAGCGGCAGTTACGCTCACCTGGGGAAAAGTCCTCGGCACCAAAACCTACAAACTATACCGCCGCAAAAAAGGTACAACAACATGGCAGCTTATCTACACCGGCGCAAACCGTTCTTTCACAGATGCGGCCATCAAACCCGCCATCATCCGGGAATACGCTGTAACCGCTGTCAACGGTAACGGCGAGAGCAGCAAAAGCACCACCGTGGATACCGACCCGCAAAGTTTCCTCAACCAGGAACCCCACACGGGTGAAGGCTTCCGCCGCGATACCGAAAATCACGAAAACGGATTCCCCGAATTCAATCCCATCATAGAAGACAAGATGCCCATCCTCCGTTACCCGGGGCATCCTGGTAAAAAAGAAAACAAGCAATGAAGAAGCAATGTAAACTGATCCTGGCGCTCGTCATGCTGGCGGGCTATGGAAAGGCACAGGACCCGCTTGCCGTTATCAAAACAGTGGCAGACAAGATCGTTCGTGAAACACCCTTCAAATTCCAGCTGGTTGTACCTTCTAATGCCCGCGAGTTTGATTTTGTGAAGCATGTGGACCTGGGCAGGACCTTTGGCCTGGGAAGACCGGCCGTAGCATATGCCCTGAGCCAGCTGGAATGTAATGCCGATACTTCCTTCACCATGCAGGTCAGCCATAACGACGGACTGAAAATATGGATCAACGGCAAAGTAGTGTATGAGAAGAATGGCGACCGCAAAGTGAATGTGGTCCCGCGGGAACGCGACATCGTACTCGAAGATGCATTCCCCGTCCACCTGAAAAAGGGCGCCAACCGCATACTGGTAAAATCTGAAACAAAAGGAGAGGAGTGGATCTTCTACATCCAGCCGAAAGATGCATTGATAGAAGAACGCAAGCCCGGCAGCCCGCGGCTGTCCATCGCAAAGCTGCCGCAGATCACGCCGGAGATCGCGAAGCTGAGCAACTGGCTGGTGATCGGCTCCTTCGGAAATCCCCTGCGGAACGGGAAACGCACCGGTCTGCAAACCGTCTATGGTCCCGAGAAAGAATTTAAGATCGGCAAGTTGTACGACGATGGTAAAAAAGGCACGTCGTGGACGATCCCGAAAGTGGAAGTATTTGCGGATGTGCAGGACCCGCGGCCATACTGGGGCACGTATTACAACTGGAATTACCATGCCGGCGGCGTGGCCTGGGCCATGTCGCACCTCGGTGAAGTGACGGGCGTAAAAAAGTATGATGACTATGGAAAGAAATGGACGGATTTTATGCTGGAAGAAAAGCCTTTCATCGGTTACCAGGTAAATGTGCTCAATGGTTTTGAATCCACCCATCATCAACTCTTCAACACACCGCTGCTGGATTTTACCGCGGCGCCCGCGCTGCCGTTCATCGACCGGCTGGTGCGGAAAAAGCA
>CBINIO010000723.1:0-1951 GCA_966250725.1 uncultured Chitinophaga sp. | reverse complement strand
TGCTCGCCTTCTGGACGCGGCGCATTTATGACAAACACCAGGGCTTTGACAAGAACCTGAAATACTCGGCCGATTCAAAGTTCCTGCTGTCCGTTTGTCTTGACCCGGCAGTGCGGAAAGGTTACGTGCCGCGCCCGCTGGGGGAATACCGGCTGCACGGCGGCTCGTTCTCCGTGTCCGTTACGGGAAAAATGCAGGCGGAACATCACCGCATGCTGCAGGACCTGGACCTGCCGGCCGTCAACTTCCGGAAATACATTTACGAGCTGTACGCCAAAGCGCGCAACGTAAAAGGCATCTATCAAAAACTGACCTATAAAGGAAATAAATTCTGACATGAATATTCTGTTTATCGTCCCTTCTTACAAACCCGCCTATATCTACGGCGGCCCTATCATCAGCGTATCGCGGCTGGCGGAAGGGCTGGCGAACCTGGGCCACCGCGTGATGGTGTATACCACCACCGCCAACGGCGTGCAGGAGCTGGACGTGCCGCTTAAAGAAACACAGCTGGTGAACGGCGTGGAAGTAAAATATTTCCCGCGCATCACCAAAGACCATACGCATGTATCGCCCAGCCTGTGGAGCACCACCTGGGCCACCGCCGGCGATTTCGACGTGGTACATATCCATAGCTGGTGGAATTTCCTGGTAATGGGCGCTTCGCTCATCTGCTCCATCAAAGGCATCCGGCCCGTGCTGAGCCCGCGCGGAGTGCTGTGCGATTTTGTTTTTAACCACAAGAACAAGCTGTCGAAAAAAATACTGCACAACGTGCTCGGCAAACACCTGCTGCGCCGCACTTACCTCCACACCACCTCCGATATGGAGCGGGACGATTGCCTGCGCATCAACGAAGGCTGGGATAACGAGATCATCTACAACCTCGTGAGCCTGCCAAAAGGGAACTATGAAAGAAAGCCGAACGAGGTGTTCACCATCAGCTTCTTTTCCCGTATCCATCCCAAAAAAGGGCTGGACATCCTGCTGCGGGCGCTTTCCAAAGTGAGCTTCCGCTTCCGCCTGCAAATCGCCGGCGACGGCGACGCGGCCTATCTCGAAGAGCTGCGCGTGATCATCGCGCAGCTGGGGCTTGCGGAGCAGGTGGAATGGGCCGGCTGGAAGAACGAGGAGGAAAAGTTCGCTTTTCTCGCGGGCTCCGATCTTTTCGCGCTGACCTCGCACAACGAAAATTTTGCGATGGTGGTGCTGGAAAGCCTGGCAGTCGGCACGCCCGTGCTGGTGAGCGAACATGTGGGGCTGGCGCCTTATGTAAAACGGAACCGCCTCGGCTGGGTGACCGGCATCAGCGACCTGGAAGAAGTAGTGAACAAGCTCAATACCGCTTACAACGACCACGAAGCGCGCGCGCGCATCAACCGCGCCGCCGTTCTGCAGGTGCAGGAAGACTTTTCCGAAAAACGGCTGGCCGGCGATTATGTGTCCATGTACCGCCATTCCGTAAAAAAACAGGCCTCATGAAGATCACGGTGATCATTTTAACATACAACGAACAAAAGCATATCGGCCGCTGTCTCGCCAGCATGCGGCAGGTGAGCGACGACATCTGCATCGTGGACGCCGGGTCGACGGACGACACCGTAGCCATCGCCGAATCCTTTGGCGCGCGCATCTTCCGCAACAAATGGGTGAACTACGCCGTGCAGTTCCAGTGGGCGCTGGACAACTGCGATATCCAAAACCCCTGGGTGATGCGCATGGACGCGGACGAATACCTGGAACCCGCACTGGTAAAAGAGATCAACGAAGCGAAGATCGCGGACGATATTACCGGCATTTACATCCGCCGCAAAGTGCTGTTCAAAGACAAATGGATCCGCTACGGCGGTTTTTACCCGCACACGCTGCTGCGCATCTGGCGCAACGGCGCGGGCAGCATCGAGCAGCGCTGGATGGACGAGCACATCGTGCTGTCCGGCGAAGGCACCGT
>CBINIO010000722.1:0-1955 GCA_966250725.1 uncultured Chitinophaga sp. | reverse complement strand
ACCCTTAAAATACAAAAATTACCATCAACCGTACGCGTGGCACAGTTTTCGCCCCTTTTACAGGGAGAAACCGATTGCTCACATAAATGAACGTGTTATGGCAAGAAGGACCATTGGCAGCAGCGGGCTCGAACAGGGCGGGCCTAATCTCGGCAACGATTACAGCAGGAATATCACCCGCGAAGTGACCGCGGACGATACCCAGAAGATCATAGTACCTAAAAAGAAAAAAACACCGGCCCGCAAAGCCGCCACAGGAAAAACACCCGCGGCAAGACCCTCGCAGAGGGGGCGCCGCTGAGGCCCGTTAGATCATGCTTTTGAAAAAAAGAGGCGCCGGCACAGGCGCCTCTTTCATTGAGGGGCGCAAGCCGGTGTTCATTTTGTACCTTTGCCGAAATTTTAGCAAAAATGTCCACACTTAACGTAAATATTCCCCATCAGCTGTCGAAAGAAGAAGCACAGGTACGCATCCGGCAACTGCTGACCAACCTGAAGGAACAGCAGGCAGACAAGGTTTCGGACGTAAAAGAAACCTGGGAAGGCGACCACGCCACTTTCAGCTTTTCCATCAAGGGGTTCGACATCTCGGGCGGCATCAAGGTAAATGCCGACAGCGTGGATATCGAAGGCGAGCTGCCTTTTGCGCTCTCGTTCTTTAAAGGCATGGTGGCCGACCTGATCTCCGCGAAAGCCAAAGAGCTGCTGGCGTAGTTTTTAGACCAGGAGCGCCGTTACCGGCAAAATAATATGGCTGTTGGCGGTATTTTCATTATCTTTTAGTCCGATATGAAAAGTAGTGTTGTCACTATCAAGGATATAGCTGAAAAACTTAAAGTGTCACCCTCTACCGTATCCCGTGCATTAGGCAATCACCCGCGTATTGGCCTGAAAATGCGGATGCAGGTGCAGGCGCTTGCCCGGGAGATGGGCTACGAGCCGAATTCGCAGGCCATTTCATTCAAGCAGAAACGAACTTCCATCATCGGCGTCATTCTTCCTTTTATCCGGGAAGATTTTTTCTCTTCCGCCATCAGCGCCATTGAAATGGCGGCCATCGCGCAGGATTACACCATACTTTTCGGGCAAAGCCTCGACGACCCCGAGCAGGAAAAAAAGATCGTGGCCGCCATGAAAAAACAGCGGGTGGACGGTTTGATCATTTCCCTCAGCAAATACACCCTCAATTACGACCATCTCGCTTCGCTCAACAAATACGGCATACCCGTCGTGTATTTCGACAGGGTGCCGCCGTTCAAGGGCGCGCATAAAGTATTCTGCAATATTCACCGCGGCACGGTGCAGATGGTGAACTGGCTGCTGGCCGCCAAACACAGGCGCATCGCGCTGATCAACGGACCTGACAGCATGCCTGCCTGCAAGGAAAGGCTGGACGGGTACATGGAAGCGTTCCATAAAAAACAGATCAAGGTGGACATGCAGCTGGTGGAGACGACCGACCTTTCCAGCCAGCAAACGTCAGAAGCGGTAGCGAGGCTGCTCAGGCTGAAAAAGCCGCCCACGGCCATTATCAGCTTTAACGATTATGTGCATATGGACGCCGCGCGTTATGCGCAGCAGCAGGGCGTGAAGGTAAACGAAGACATTATTTTCGCGAGCTACGCCAATCTTCCCGTCACCAGTTATATCGCATTCCCTCCCGCCGCATCGCTCGAACAATTCCCGTTCAAACAAGGCGAAAAGGCCATGGAACTGATTATCCGGGCGATGCAGGAGGAGCAGTCAGACGAATTCTACACGGAAGAGATCCTCCCCGAACTCGTGTTCAGCATCCCTCAATAGTGATGGTTGGCGTGTAAAAGGATAGATAGTTGTGCTAAAAGAAAAACAATAAAGAGTAACGTCTAACGGCTGGCAACGACGAAGCCTTTCCGGCAGTGATCCACTATCCGGACGATAACATTCAATTTTTAAAACGGTCTGTGCTTATTTTT
>CBINIO010000721.1:0-1961 GCA_966250725.1 uncultured Chitinophaga sp. | reverse complement strand
AGGCTGTACCACCAGGTCGGCAGCGGAGAAATAATATTTTACTTCATCGTCCGGGATAAAATCCGAGATCACTTTTACGTTTTCACCCAGCAGCGGATCGTATTTTTTGCGGTCTTCATAAAATTCCCCCGCCACGATCAGCTCCAGGTTGGCGATGGAACGGATGCGTTCGTCGCGCATGGCTTCCAGCAGCAGGTCGAGACCTTTATACGCGCGGATAAAACCGAAAAAAAGCAGGTAACGTTTGTTTGCATCAAGACCGAGATGCTGTTTGGCTTCCGCGGAGGGCAGGGCATTCCCAAAGCTGTCGTACACCGGGTGCGGGGCGAATACCGCGGGTTTGGACGTGAGCTTTTGAATGTCCGCCAGCACTTCGCGGCTGAGGGTGATGAATGCGTCGCAATTGTTGACGAAATATTGCGTGAGCAGACCGTCGCCCGGCCGTTTTTCGTGCGGTATGAGATTATGCACCAGGCCGATCACGCGGCTGTGCCCGTTGCCGCGTACCACTTTGGCGATGCTTCCCAGGCTAATGGCCATCAGCGGCAGCCAGAAGGCGATGATCACGAGGTCGGGCTTTTCATCGCGGATGCGGCGCCCCGTTTTGCGCCAGTTGAGCGGGTTGAGCGAATGCACCGTGCGGTGGATGCGCAGGTCCGCAGGGCCGGGCCCTTTGGCGTATTGCGTTTTGCCGGGGAACATAAATTCCGGGTACTGGAACGAGAACGTGTGGATGCTTACGTCGTTGCCCTGCGCGGTCAGCTGCCGCGCAAGCCTTTCGTTAAAAGCGGCCAGCCCGCCCCTGATGGGGTGGGCCGGGCCGATCAATACTATTTTTTTGCCTGTCATCCTTGCGGGTTTTCCAGTGTTTCCTCCACCAGGTAGGAATTTCTTTCCGGGGAGTTACGGGCTACCATTTCGGCGATAAAACCCGTGAGGAATAATTGGGAACCGATGATCAGCAGCAGCAGGGCGAGAAAGAACAGGGGCCTTTCCGTCATTTTGTACTGCATCCAGAATATTTTGGCAAAGGCAAGATATGCGGAGATAAGGAAGCCGACCAGGAAAAAGAGGCTGCCGAGCGCGCCGAAAAAGTGCATCGGGCGTTTGCCGAAACGGCCTACGAAAGTGATGGACGCGAGGTCGAGAAACCCGTTCACAAAACGTTCGAGACCGAACTTGGTGGTGCCGTATTTGCGTTTGCGGTGTTCCACCACTTTTTCCCCGATCTTCCGGAAGCCGCTCCACTTGGCGATCACGGGGATGTAGCGGTGCATTTCCCCGTATACTTCGATGGTCTTTACGACCTTCTTGCGGTAGGCCTTCAGGCCGCAGTTGAAGTCGTGCAGCTTGATGCCGCTCATTTTGACCGTGGCCCAGTTAAAGAGTTTGGAAGGAATATTTTTGGTGAGGGTATTGTCGTACCGTACTTTTTTCCAGCCGCTGACGATATCGAAACCATCGTTCACGATCATGCCGTAGAGGCCGGGTATCTCGTCCGGGGAATCCTGCAGGTCGGCGTCCATGGTGATCACCACGTTGCCCTGCGCTTTCCGGAAACCTTCGTTGAGCGCGGCGGATTTGCCGTAGTTACGCTGGAATTTGATGCCTTTGATGCGCGGATTTTGGGTAGAAAGATGCCGGATCACGTTCCAGCTTTCGTCCGTGCTGCCGTCGTCCACCATCCATATTTCGTAGGTGAAACTGTTTTCGTCCATTACACGGGCGATCCAGGCGGCCAGCTCGGGCAGCGATTCTTCTTCGTTTTTTAAGGGAACGACTACGGATATGTCCAGTTGTTTCATTTCTTTTTAGCTATTGCTGCGCCGATAACGGAGGCGATAAGACCGGGTATCAGTGTCATGAATTCCAGTCCTGCCAGCGCGGATATCGCAAAATTTTTCCGCAGGCCGGCGAGGCTTTCTTCCATGTCCGCGGGCGTGGCGTTGCCGGGCTGCGCC
>CBINIO010000720.1:0-1964 GCA_966250725.1 uncultured Chitinophaga sp. | reverse complement strand
ATCCAGATGTATATCAACAGCCCCGGCGGCTCCGTGTACGCGGGCCTGGGCATCTATGATACCATGCAGATCATCAGCCCCGAAGTGGCCACCATCTGCACCGGCATGGCCGCCTCCTTCGGCGCCGTGCTGCTGGTAGCCGGCTCCAAAGGCAAACGCACCGCGCTGAAACACGCCCGCGTGATGATCCACCAGCCGCATGGCGGCGCGGAAGGCCAGACCTCCGATATCGAGATCACCGCCCGCGAGTTCGTGAAGCTCAAAAAAGAGCTGAACGAGATCATCGCCAGCCACAGCGGCCAGTCCGTGAAACGCGTGGAAAAAGACGGCGACCGCGACTACTGGATGACCGCCGACGAAGCCAAGGAATATGGCATCATCGACGACGTGCTCGACAAGAACCCGAAGAAAAAAGCCGCGGAAAACAATCCTCAATAATGCTGAAACGTCCCGCTCCGGCGGGACGTTTTTCTTTCATCCATACCGAAAAAACGGGCGGCGGTTTTTCCCCCTCCCCCCAAAAAAATGCTTAAATTTGTGGTTCCCGCAAGGGATGACCGCATTCATATTAAAATTATTTAGATGAAAGAATCCAAGATACGCTGTTCTTTCTGTAACCGTAACAAAGACGAAGTAAGGATACTGATCGCCGGTGCGGAAGGGCATATCTGTGAGAACTGCGTAGCCAACGCGCAGGAGATCATAGACCAGGAGCTGAACCCGGCCGGGGAAACGCAAAAAAGCACTCCCTCCCACTTCGTTCCCAAAGTGGCGAAACCGGTTGAGATCAAGCACTTCCTGGATGAATACGTGATCGGGCAGGACGATGCGAAAAAGATACTCGCCGTGGCCGTGTACAATCACTATAAACGCCTCAACCAGCAGGTGACGGAAGACGATGTGGAGATCGAAAAAAGCAACCTCATCATGGTGGGCGAAACCGGCACCGGTAAAACGCTGCTGGCCAAATCCATCGCCAAGCTGCTGAACGTGCCCTTCACCATCGTGGACGCTACCGTGTTCACCGAAGCCGGTTACGTGGGCGAGGACGTTGAAAGCATTCTCACCCGCCTGCTGCAGGTTTGCAACTACGACGTGGAAGCGGCCGAAAGAGGCATCGTGTATATCGACGAGATCGACAAGATCGCGCGCAAGAGCGACAATCCTTCCATCACCCGCGACGTGAGCGGCGAAGGCGTGCAGCAGGGCCTGCTGAAGCTGCTGGAAGGCACCGAAGTGCTCGTGCCCCCGCAAGGCGGCCGCAAGCACCCCGAACAAAAGCTCATCAAGGTGAACACGCAGAACATCCTGTTCATCTGCGGCGGCGCTTTCGACGGCGTGGACCGCATCATCTCCCGCAGGATACAGACGCATTCCATCGGCTTCACCGTCAATAAAGAAAAAGAAGAAGATGCGCGCAAGCACATCCTCCGTTACGTGAACTCGCAGGACCTGAAACAGTTCGGCCTCATCCCCGAGCTGCTGGGCCGCCTGCCGATCGTGACGTACCTGAACACGCTGGACAGGGACGCGCTTTCCGCCATCCTCACCCAGCCGCGCAATGCGCTCGTAAAGCAATATAAAAAGCTGTTCAGGGTGGAAGGCATCGAGCTGACCATCACGCCCGAAGCGGTGGAATATATCGTGGACAAGGCGCTGGAATACAAGCTGGGCGCCCGCGGTCTCCGTTCCATCTGCGAAGTGGTGCTGGCCGACGCGATGTTCAACCTTCCTTCCGGCAACGAAAAAACATTTGCGCTCACACGCGAATATTGCGCGGAGAAGCTGGAAAAAAGCACGCTCGTCACTTTCAAAGTAGCCTAAAAACAACCGCATGCAGGAGCTGATCCAACAATTGAAAGACAAGGCCGGTATTACGGACGAACAGGCCGTAAAAGCGATAGAAGCCGTGAAGGATTTTGTGAAAAGCAAGCTGCCCCCGGTGATCGCGGGCAACGTGGATA
>CBINIO010000719.1:0-1967 GCA_966250725.1 uncultured Chitinophaga sp. | reverse complement strand
AATCGCCCGCCGCATTCAGCGGGTGCGTGTTGCGCAGCAGGATGTGCGAGGAGAGGTCGCTTTTGCGGTCGCTGATGGTGCCGAACCGTTTGGCCATAAGCCAGAGGGGTAAATATTCTTTCGAGGCGGCGGTACCGGTAACCCCGGCCTGCAGCTGCAGCGAATCGGCGAAGCGCGAGGGGCCGCTGTAGGGGTTTTCAGGGCTTTGCTGGGCAAACGCCGGCATGGAAAGGCCAATAAAGCATATGGTTTTGAAAAGTCGCATAAGTTACCTGCAAATTACCGGGAACGCGCGGCCCCGGCGATACTTAAATGAGTACTTATGGACGTAAGACAGCTGTAGATGTTACTGAAAGAGGGTAGAAACAAGCTGGCAGGGGTGTTTATAACGAATAATCGAACGCGAGGCTTGCCCCGATCCCGCCTAGCCATTTTGTACGGCCGGCCGCATTATCTTCTCCGGGGAACATATCATCCTGCTTCCAGTTGTCAAAAATGGGAACGATCAGCTGCGGGCTCAGACTGAACTTTCCGAACGTCTGCTGAATACCCGCCTGCAGGGCAGCCGAAAAACCGAACCAGCGGCTGCCCGATCTTTTGTAGTCGTTTTCGATGGGGTTACCGGCATTGTAATAATCGATATGATAGTATTGAGAAAAGGTCAGATAGTTGTTGAGCGTCAGGCCCGCAATGAGCTGCGTACGGCCGCTTACAGGGAATTCCCTTTCGGCGCCCACCGTCAGCAGGACGGCATTGTAAAAGTATTTATCGGTATAGAAGATCAGGTCGGACATGCCCGGGTAATTGATCGTCCGCACGTTGCTTTCGCCGTAAGCATTGGTACGTTTTATCTTGTTGAACGAGTATTTATAATAGCCCGCACCGGCCTTCAGCCAGGTGTTTTTCATTACCGGGAATTTGTACGCGGCATGCACGCCCCAACTGGCGCCGCTGAGTTTTACCTCGTTGGTATTGATGGAATTGATGGCGTACGTAAATGAAGGATAGCGGTCAAACCGCGCATAGGGAGCTATTTCGATCCTGGAAGGCGTTTGCTGCGCAACTGCGGGGAGAGCGAAAATAACCGTCAAAACGATGTTCAGCATTGTTTTCCGCATGATCATAGGTTGTCGTGAATAAATCAGCGCCTGTACAACACCACATCCTCCCCGCCGGCCTCCGCTTCGCTCAGTTGCTCCAGCCAGTCCGCGGGCAGCGTAAAGATCTTGCCGAGGCCGCCGAGCAGCTCCAGCCAGCCGCTCATTTCGTCGGAGGCTTCGAGGCTTTCGCCGTTTTGGGTGTCGAATACGAGGAAAGTGACTTCGCCGGGATAGGTGTATACCTTGTAGGCGGAGATCATCGTCACGTCTTCCCATTGCAGGGTATTGTCGATGTCCTCGTCGTATTTGACGGCCAGTTGTTCTTCATCAAAGTAAATATCCATGAGCAGCGAATTTTAACATTTTTTTTCGGGTCATTGAGGGTAAATTTATACCTCATCAAATAAAAGGAGGTATTCATGCAATCTACAGGATATTCATGGAAGCCTTCGGTTAGTATCGCCTGACCGGGCTGCTCCATACAAGAAAACTGTTTTAGACGCCAGACGCGTCAAAGGGTGTGTCCTCCGGGATACACCCTTTTTAGTGATACCGGTCCCACGTTGCCGCTATCGGAACGCTTTATCCATGCTTTATCCCCGCTTTATCTACGCCTTATCCTCCCTTGCATTACCGTACCTGCCCGTCCCCATACACCACCCATTTCTCCGTGACCAGCTTTTCCAGCGCAAAAGGCCCGCGGGCATGCAGCTTTTGCGTGCTGATGCCGATCTCCGCGCCAAGACCGAACACGCCGCCGTCGGTGAACCGGGTAGAAGCGTTCACGTACACCGCGGCCGCGTCCACTTCTTTGAGAAAACGTTCGCTGATGGTCTCGTTGCCGCTCACGATGGCTTCGGAATGGCG
>CBINIO010000718.1:0-1967 GCA_966250725.1 uncultured Chitinophaga sp. | reverse complement strand
CGCAGCCGTGCCAACGGCCCCGGCGTGCGGTTCGTGGTGTGGATGCAGGGCTGCTCGCTCGGCTGCAATATCAGCGCCGGGGAACGCTACGGCACCTTGCGGCAGATCGCCAACCGCTACAACGGCGAAGTGAACGGTTATTTTCTTTGCGACCGCGGGCGTTACGGATATGAATTCGTCAACAGCCATCAGCGTATCTACGAACCCGCCATCCGCCCGCATTCCAACGGCACCGTCAAAAAAGAGCAGGTGGTGGAAGCAGTGGCGGAAAAGATCAAAAGAGGCAGAACGATCGGCATCGGCTCGCCGCGCGCCAGCCTGGAAAGCAACTTCGCGCTGAAGCAACTGGTGGGCGAGGAACATTTTTATCTCGGCATGAGCGATGCGGACCATGACCACACGAGCCTTGCATTGAAGGCGCTGAAAGAAGGCCCGGCCCGCACGCCGTCGCTGCACGAAATGGAAACCGCGGACGCCGTGCTGATACTCGGCGAAGACCTCACCAACACCGCGCCGCTGATGGCGCTGGCGGTACGGCAGGCCGTGCGCCAGCAGCCGATGCAGGAAGCGGAGCAAACGCTGCATCTCGCCGCCTGGCAGGATGCGCAGATGCGTGAAGCCGTGCAGGACAAAAAAGGCCCGCTGTTCATTCTCCACACCTTCCCCACCAAGCTCGACGAGCTGGCAACTGCCGTTCAGCGCGGCGCGCCGGACAATCTCGCGCGCATCGCGTTCGCGCTGGCCGTTAAGCTGGGCGCGGAAGTATCGCCGATAGACGATCTGCACGACGATGAAAAGGCGCTGGTGGACCAAATGGCGGAAGCCCTGCTGGCTGCAAAGAAGCCGCTGATCATCGGCGGCTACGGTTCCGGCTACGATCACTTTATGAAGGCGGCGGCGAACATCGCGTGGGCGCTGCAGCGGCAGGGTCATGCGCCTTTGCTCAGCTTCACCTTGCCGGAATGTAATAGTCTCGGGCTGGAAATGCTCGGCGGCCACCGTCTCGATTCGGCCATCGACTTAATGGAAAAGGACGGCGCGGACACGATCGTCATCCTCGAGAACGATCTTTACCGCCGCGCGGACGAGCATGTGATCGATTCGCTGTTCGCGCATGCCAAAGAAGTCATACTCATCGACCATCTCTACAACCAGACGGCGGAAAAGGCCACCGTCATCCTGCCGGCCGGCACTTTCGCCGAGGCGGACGGCACTATCGTGAACAACGAAGGCCGCGCCCAGCGCTTCTTCCAGGTATTCGTACCAAAAGGCTCCGTGCAGGAAAGCTGGCGCTGGCTGTTACAGATCGCCGAAAAGGCGCGCATACCCTCGCTGAACGGCCTGCAAAACCTCGACGACATCGTCTGGTCGATGTGCAATGCGGTGCCTTTCCTGGAAAAGGTGCAGCAGATAGCGCCGCATGCCGATTTCAGGATCAACGGGCAGAAGATACCGCGCGAATCGCACCGCTACAGCGGGCGCACGGCCATACTGGCGAACGTGAGCGTAAGCGAGCCCAAGCCCGCGGACGATATCGATACGCCGCTTTCCTTTACCATGGAAGGTTTCCGCGGCGAGCCGCCCGCGCCGCTGATCCCGTATTTCTGGTCGCCCGGCTGGAACTCCGTGCAGGCGGTGAATAAATACCAGACAGAGATCGGCGGGCACCTGCATGGCGGCGACCCGGGGCTGCGGCTGCTGGAACCGCATGCGAACGGCAGGCCGCATTATTTCAGCGAAGCGCCGGAAAAGTATGTGCCCATTCCCGGGCATGTGCATGTGATGCCGGTATACAGCATATTCGGCTCGGAGGAGCTGAGCATGTACACCAAAGGCATCGCGCAAAGCGCGAAAGATTTTTTTTCTATCTACATGAACCCGGAAGACATGCACCAATGGGGCATTTCACCGGGCATATGGGTGAGCTTCGATATCGATCATCATTCGTACCAGATGGTGGCCGTGCC
>CBINIO010000717.1:0-1969 GCA_966250725.1 uncultured Chitinophaga sp. | reverse complement strand
CAGCACGATCACTTTGCTTTTGGCCTTGCTGCTGCGCAGCCGGTCCACCGCGGTAGCGAGACCCATGCCGATGGCCGTGCCGTCCTGCAGCATGCCGCTGCGTATCTGCATGAGCTGCTGCTTGAGCACGCCGTGGTCCATGGTGATGGGGCATTGCGTAAAACTTTCGCCGGAAAATATCACGAGGCCGATGCGGTCGGTGATGCGGCTGTCCACGAATTCCATCGCGGTTTTTTTGGCGGCTTCCATGCGGTTGGGCCGGAGGTCTTCGGCGAGCATGCTGCCCGATATGTCGATGCTTAGCACGATGTCGATGCCTTCGCTGTCGATGTTCTCGGAAGTGTTGGAGGTTTGCGGGCGGGCGAGGGCGGTTACCAGCGCGGCGTAGGCGATCACGCGCAGCGCCAGCAGCAGCGGCCTGAAACGGATCTTCCAGGAAACGGGCAAACCTTTCAGCCCTTGCAGCGAGCTGACCTGCACCGATCCCTGGAGCTTGCGGCCGGTGCTGAAGAACCACCAGATCATCACGGGAATGAGCAGCAGCAGCCAGAACCAGGCCGGTTGAGCGAATTCAATATTTTTCCAAAGTTCAGCGTTCATGCGTCGTCTGATGATTTGTGCCCTCGGGCTGTTGTTCGGTTGGTGCGGCGATGGTGCGTTTGGTCCATTCCACCACGGCAATGGCTTTTTGCAGGCAGTCCTCATGCTCGTGCGGCGCGGGCTGCAGCTTGGCGAACTTCGCCAGGTCGGCCAGCGTGAGGATGTGCTGTATCTTGTCGCGCTGCTGGTTCAGCACGGTCACCGGCTTGATGTTCTGCAGCAGCTCGGCGGAGGTTTGCTCCAGCGCGGCAATGTGGAACTGCTGCTCGAAATAATGGCGCAGCACGTCGGTGAGCTGCGTGTAATATTGTTTTACGTCGGTATTCCAGGGCTTGTCCGCTTCCAGCTGGTGCAGCTGCTCCATGGCGGTCTCGAACGGCGTCTTGAGCGGCTGCGCCGGTGCGGGCGCGGCTTTGGGCTTGCGTTTGCGCCAGTATACGAAATACAGCACCACGAGCGCGATCACCAGCAGGCCCGACAGCAGGTAAGGCCAGTAGTCCAAAATGTTCCAGGCCACGGTGCGCAGCGGCTTGATCGGTTTGAAGGCCTTGGTGGTATCCACCGGCACGGTATTCACGTCGATAAAAATGGGATCGGTGAACACGGAATCGTACGAGCCGTCGGACACGGAGAACACCTCGAACTTCATGGGCGGCAGCTCCCAGCGGCCGGAATCGAAGCTGGTAACGGTGATCGTTTGCCGCCAGTATTTTTCGTCCTCGTTGGAACCCGTTGTATCGAGCGGCGTGCGTTCCACTACTTCGATGTGGTTGAGCGAATCGGGAAGGTTGGGGAACACCACTTTGATGGCGGCGCCTTTGAGCGAGCGGATCACGACCCTCGCCGTAACGCCGATCTTCACCTGCTCGCCGATGCGGATGGACGTGGTGTCCGGTACGGCCGTGACTTTAAAATAATCGTTGTATTGTTCTTCCTCCTGCCCGTCCTGCGCCTGCGCGCGGCCCGCGAGCAAAAGAAGAACGGGCAAAAAGTAAACGAATATATTTCTGATCCCTTTCATGTAGTCTTAAACCCTGTTCAGGAAAAATGTTTGCAATGCTTTCACGTAATCTTCGTCGGTGCGGATGCTGACGAGGTCGGCGCCGCTTTTGACGAACGCGGTCTTGCAGTACTGCGCGTGCTGCTGGAACTGCTGCGCGTAATGCTGGCGTACTTTTTTATCGTTGGTATCCACCCACTGCGACGCGCCGGTTTCGCCGTCCGTCATGCGCATAAGCCCTACCGCCGGCAGGTCTTTATCGCGGGGGTCGTACACCTGCACGCCCACCACGTCGTGCCTTTTGGAGGCGATGTTGAGCGCGTCCTGGTAATTGCCGGAGAAAAAATCGCTGAGCAGGAACACGATGCT
>CBINIO010000716.1:0-1976 GCA_966250725.1 uncultured Chitinophaga sp. | reverse complement strand
CGCTCATATAAGGCTCGTCCACCACGTCCACATGCACGAACCAGTAAATGTCCGCGCGTTTGGGTTTTTTGTTGAGAACGGAGTAGATGATCTTGTGCTCTATTTCTTTCGGGTTGTCCGCGCTGCTCATATACACGAGGTGCGTGGCGTATTTGGGGATAGACGTGTCGTTGCTCAGCTCCTGCAGGATGGGCAGGTAATCTTCCAGCCGCACGAATTCCACGTACCGGTTCTTGATCTTGCGGCTGCGGAACCAGGCGTACATCACGAGGAACAGGCCGCCGGCCACGATCACCGTTACATAACCGCCATGGGTGAATTTCACGAGGTTCGCCAGCAGGAAGGAGAACTCTATCGAAAGATATACTGCCAGGTAAATGGCAATATAGGCGAGCTTTACGCGCCGCGTATACAGGTAAAAAGCGAACAGGCAGGAAGTCATCAGCATGCAGATGGTGATAGACAGCCCGTATGCCGCTTCCATGGCCGACGATTCTTTAAACAGCAGTACGATGGCCGCGCAGCCAACGAACAGCAATAGATTGATGCCCGGTATAAATAACTGCCCGCGGAGCTCGGTGGGATAGTTGATCTTGAGCTTGGGCCAGAGGTTGAGCCGCATTGCTTCGGAAATGAGGGTAAAAGAGCCGGAGATCAATGCCTGGCTGGCGATCACGGAAGCGATGGTGGCGATCAGCACCCCGAATATCACGAACCATTCGGGCATGATGAGGAAGAACGGGTTTTCGCCGTTCAGCGTTTTGCCCGTTTGCGTGAGCAGCCATGCGCCCTGGCCGAGATAGTTGAGGATCAGCGCGATCTTCACGTATATCCAGGACACACGGATGTTGCCGCGGCCTACGTGCCCAAGGTCCGAATAGAGGGCCTCCGCCCCCGTGGTACAGAGAAAGACCGCCCCCAGCAGCAGGAAGCCGTGCGGGTACAGCACGAGCAGTTTTACGCCGTAATACGGGTTAAAGGCCTTCAGGACTGAGAGGTCGTCCGCAATATGGGCCAGGCCCAAAATGGCGAGCATACTGAACCATACGACCATGATAGGCCCGAACATCTTGCCGATGGACATAGTGCCGAACTGCTGCATAAAAAACAGCAGTGAAATGATCACCAGCACGATCTTGACGATCGTCCAGGTGCCGAGGTCCTTGAATACGGGCAGGGTGCGCAAACCTTCCACGGCCGAGGTGACCGTGATGGGGGGCGTAATGATGCCGTCCGCCAGCAGCGCGGCGCCGCCGATCATACCGAAAATGACCGTCCATCTGCCATGCCGCCGTACGAGGGCGTAAAGTGAAAAGATACCGCCTTCACCTTTATTGTCTGCTTTCAGCGTAAGGATCACATATTTGACGGTGGTCTGAAGGGTGAGTGTCCAGATAATGCAGGAAATACCACCGATGACCAGCAGCTCGCTGATCTCGTTAGTTCCAACAATGGCTTTGAACACGTAAAGCGGAGAGGTACCGATGTCGCCGTAGATGATACCCAACGCCACAATCAGACCGGCCAGGGTAGCTTTATTGAAGTCTTTTACCACGCTAGAAACAATATAAGTTTAAGGCTGGTCAAATTTAGTGATAATTCATCAGGAATTGCAAGTGTAAAAAACGCGTTAATCTATAAACGGGCAATTGGGGTTGCGGGTTCAATCGGAGGGAATAATTTTGAAAGAAAAGCCCAAAAAGAGGACAGGCTGCTCAAATGAGCAGCCTGTCCGGTTATTTTACCGTGGTGATCCGGTCTGTATTAGTTGGCGGGAGCCAGGTCTACAGTTGAAGATTCACCAGGAGTGTTCTGTTTGATGAAGCGGCCGCGGTCGATACCTTGTTTTTCAGCCAGGTAGTCGATCACTGCATCCACACGGCGAGAGCTGAGGTCTACACCGCCTTTCTTGCCTTTGGCACCAGCGTGGCCGGTAACCAGGATGTTGCAGGAAGGATTGCTGCGGAGGGTAGCGG
>CBINIO010000715.1:0-1990 GCA_966250725.1 uncultured Chitinophaga sp. | reverse complement strand
CTGGTGAACCACAGCCGCAACCTGGCGATCAAGCTGCGGGCCATGTTGCCCGCCGGCCACCCCGCCGTGGATTTTTTCCGCATCATGATCCCCAATTATGCCGTGGCGATGAAGGACCATCTTCGCGGCGAGCATCATCCTTCCAAACTGGAAGGCATGGGCGGGGAAGACCTGGAGAAGATGAGCGGCGGCATTCATGTGCCCAATTACCTCGCCGCGCTGATGATCAAAAAAGCGAACGAGCTGTACCGTCAGCAGACGATCTCCGGCGAACAGCTGATCACCCTTGATACGCAGCTGGAAGCGTTCACGGACATCGTAGGCGCCTGCGAAAGGATAAAGAACACGCCGATCCCTTTCTCTTACAGCGTGTTCCTGAAAAAATTCATTTTCTTTTATGTGATGACGCTGCCCATGGGATATGTGTTCGGCCTCGGTTACCTCGTGGTGCCCATGGTGGTGTTCATATTCTACGTGCTGGCGAGTTTGGAGCTGATCGCCGAAGAGATAGAGGACCCGTTCGGCAAGGACGCCAACGACCTGCCGACGGAGACCATCAGCGCCAATATCCGCAAGCACGTGCAGGAGATATTGTAATTGCCTATTTTCGCCCAGAGAGAGATTTATGGAAAACACCGCATTACTGGAAAGGTTTGAAGCATTGCTCAAAGAGCAGCAGCACCGCGAACTGAAAGCGTTCCTGGACGATCAGCTCATTACTGACGTGGCCGAGCTGATCTACGAACTGCCGGACGATGCGGTGGAGATCATCCAGCATCTCACCCTGGGCCGCGCGGCGGCGGCTTTCAGGATACTGGAATTTCCCACGCAGGCGGACATCATCCGCGCGCTGCCCGCTCCCAAAATAGCGGAGCTGCTCAACGAGCTGCCGCCGGACGACCGTACCGCCTTCCTCGAAGAGCTGCCCAGCCAGGCCGTGCAGGAGCTGATCAAACTGCTGGACCCGGAAGAAAGAAAAGTCACCCTCTCCCTGCTCGGCTATAAGGAAAACAGCGTGGGCCGCATCATGACGCCGGATTACATCGCCGCCAGGGCCCACTGGACGGTGGCGCAGGTGCTGCATCACATCCGCATGTACGGCCGCGATTCGGAAACCATCGACGTGATCTATATCATCGACGAAGAAGGCAAGCTGCTGGACGACTTCCGCATCCGCGAGTTCCTGCTCGTATCGCAGGAAACGGTCGTGCAAACGCTGATGGACGACCGCTTCGTGGCATTGCATGTGAACGACGACCAGGAAGAGGCCATCCAGGTGTTCAGGCTCGAAAACCGTGTAGCGCTGCCCGTTACCGACGACAACGGCGTAATGCTCGGCATCGTGACCATCGACGACATCCTCTGGATCGCGAACGAAGAGCATACCGAAGACGTTCAGAAAATAGGCGGTACCGAAGCGCTGGACGAACCGTATCTCGACATGCCCCTGCTGCGGCTGATCAAAAAACGCGTAGGCTGGCTGGTGATACTGTTCATCGGCGAAATGCTCACCGCGTCCGTAATGACCTATTTCGAGGACGAGATCGCCAAAGCCGTGGTGCTGGCGCTTTTTATCCCGCTTATTATTTCCAGCGGCGGCAACAGCGGCTCGCAGGCTTCCACGCTCATCATCCAGGCCATGGCGCTGGGCGAGCTCACCATCGCGGACTGGTGGCGCGTGATGCGGCGCGAGATACTCTCCGGCATCATGCTCGGCAGCGTGCTCGGGCTGATCGGGTTTATCCGCATTATCGTCTGGAACTCGTTTTTTCATACTTACGGCGACCATACCATCCTGGTGGCGCTTACGCTGGGCGTGTCGCTGATCGGCGTGGTGCTGTGGGGCACCTTGTCCGGATCCATGCTGCCGCTGCTGCTGAAACGCGCGGGCGCCGACCCGGCCAGCTCTTCCGCGCCCTTTGTAGCCACGCTGGTGGACGTTACGGGTTTGCTGATCTATTTTACCGTGGCGTATATTTTCCTGAAAGGT
>CBINIO010000714.1:0-2023 GCA_966250725.1 uncultured Chitinophaga sp. | reverse complement strand
CCCAAGGCGAAGAATTTGATCCAAAAATAGTAGTTGGCTTAGTCGTTTCCAAAGGTATTCCGCCGGTTGCTTTTTTTCTCGCTGAGGCGTTTTTTGAACTGGATACGTTTTTCGATCATGGCTTTGGTGGGTTTTACCCTGATCCTTTTTTTCGGCACGATGAGCGCTTTCGCCAGCAGCTCGTTCATCTTGCGGACGACTTCTCCCTTGTTGCCCAGCTGGGTGCGCTCCGTCTGGCTCCTCACCTGCAGCAGCCCTTCCGCGTTCAGCTTGTCCGCCAGCTTCGCCAGCAGCCGCTTTTTCTGGTCGCCGGTGAGCAGCGCGGAGGCCGCGATGTCGAAATACCCTTCCACCATGGTTTCCACCTTGTTCACATTCTGACCGCCTTTACCGCCGCTGCGCGCGGTCCTGAATTTTATTTCCGATGATACGTCCGGCATAACGCAATGCTTATCTTTATCGGCAAATGTAAGACGAATAATCATGAGGGTAGTAATACAACGCGTTTCGCAAGCCTCCGTCACCATCAACAATAAGATAAAATCCGCCATCGGCAATGGCCTGCTGGTACTGCTGGGCATCGAGGATGGCGACGGGGCGGAAGACATCGCCTGGCTCAGCGGCAAGATCGTGAACCTGCGCATCTTCAACGACGAGGCCGGCGTAATGAACAAAAGCGTGCTCGACACCGGCGGCGACCTGCTGCTGGTAAGCCAGTTCACCCTTCACGCCTCCACCAAAAAAGGCAACCGCCCTTCCTACATCCGCGCCAGCCGGCCGGAAACGGCCATCCCGCTGTACGAGCAAATGAAAACGCAGCTGGACAAAGATCTCGGCAAACCCGCCGGCGCCGGCGAATTCGGGGCGGACATGCAGGTGGCGCTGATCAACGACGGGCCCGTGACCATCCTTATCGATTCGAAGAACCGCGAGTAAGATCACAATTCGGGAACGCCGGTATGACCCCGATTCAAAAAACCGCGAGTAAGTTACCTTTATATAAACTTCACGAACATGACCATCAAAGAAGCCCAGCTGCGGGTAGACCAGTGGATCAACACTACCGGCGTACGGTATTTTTCAGAGCTGACCAATATGGCGATCCTCACCGAAGAAGTGGGGGAAGTGGCCAGGATCATTTCCCGGCAGTACGGCGACCAGTCGTTCAAGGAATCCGATAAAAAGAAAGACCTGGCGGACGAGCTGGCCGATGTGCTCTGGGTGCTGCTTTGCCTCGCCAACCAAACCGGCATTGACCTGGACGTGGCGCTGGAAAAAAACTTCGACAAAAAGAGCATCCGCGACGCCCACCGGCATAAGGACAATGAAAAGTTAAGATAATCAACAAACTAAGAATGTGGTATTAATATAATACCTTGTTTCGAAATTCGATTTTATATTTGCGCGACTATGGCAACAGATCCAAACAAGTTCCAGGCGATCATTTCGCACTGTAAAGAATACGGTTTTATTTTCCAGTCCAGCGAGATCTACGACGGGTTGAGCGCGGTATACGATTACGGTCAGTACGGCGCCGAGCTGAAGAAGAACATCCGCGACTACTGGTGGAAAAGCATGACGCAGATGCACGAGAACATCGTGGGCATCGACTCCGCCATCTTTATGCATCCCACCATCTGGAAGGCGTCAGGTCACGTCGATAATTTCAGCGACCCGATGATCGACAACAAGGACAGTAAAAAGCGCTATCGTGTGGACCACCTGATCGAAGCCTATGCGGACACCTTGCCCGAGGCGGAGAAAGACGCCGTGATCGCCCGTATGGAAGCATTGCTGAAAGAAAACGATTACGCCGGCCTGAAGCAATTCATCGAAGATAAAAAGATCGTGTGCAGCGTAAGCGGTACCGGCAACTGGACGGACATCCGCCAGTTCAACCTCATGTTCTCCACCCAGCTGGGCAGCGTGGCCGACGAAGCCAGCGAAATATACCTCCGCCCCGAAACCGCGCAGGGCATATTCGTGAACTTCCTGAACGTGCAGAAAACCGGCCGCATGAAAA
>CBINIO010000713.1:0-2027 GCA_966250725.1 uncultured Chitinophaga sp. | reverse complement strand
CATCAAAGCGCGCGAGGTAGACCGCGAGCTGCGGCGGAATTTCAAGATATGATCCGCCAGCCGCCTTCTTTATGAAAACCTTGAAAAACCTTGTTAAATTTCCAGTATAAAAATTTCCGGCGCGCCATTTGACTATAGAAAAACTGTAAACACAGCTATATGAAACGATATCTCCGTTACCTATCCCTTGCAGTGCTGTCTGCTATCCTATTTTCGTGCAAATCAGGTGAAAAATTATATAACAAAGGGCGTTACGACGAGGCCGTGATCACCTTCGTCAAAAAGCTGCAGCGCCGCCCGACGGACGCCACTTCCCTCAACCTGCTGCCACAGGCTTACAACGCCGCGATGGACTTTCATGAAGGCCGCGCCAAACAGGCCCTCGCGTCGAACGACGAGCTGAAATGGGAAAGCGTGAAGACCGAATACCGTTACATGCAGAACCTCTACAACGTGATCCGCTCCTCCCCTGCGGCAAACGCCGTCGTAAAGCCCAAAGATTATTCCAGCGCCATCACCGGCGCGCTTGAAAATGCCGCCGAAGCCCGCTATGCGCGCGGCGTGGAGCTGCTCGAAAGAGGCGACAAGCTCAGCGCCCGGCAAGCCTTCGACGAATTCGACGCCGCGCTGCGCCTTACGCCCAACTACAAGAACGCGCAGCAGCTCCGCGACGAAGCATACGCCATGGGGCTTGTAAACGTGGTGATCAGCGAGATAGAGGTGCGCTCGCCTTATTACAAATTCACCGCGGGCCAGTTCCGCGACGCGCTGGTACACAACCTGCAAACCCGCAACATCAACACTTTCGTGAAGTTTTACGACGAACGGGAGGTGCGCGGCGACAAACAGTTCCAGCCCGACCAGTACATGGAAATGCGTTTTATGGATTTTGTGGTGGGACAAACATACGTAGACCGCTACTCCCGCGACGTATCAAAAGTGATACAGGTGCCCGGCAATAAAAAGGACAGCACCGGCAAAGCGATCATGGTGGACATTACCGTGAAAGCCACCGTGTTCGTCACTACCAAAACCGTTGCCTCCAACGGCCTGCTGGATTACCGGATCATCGACGTGGGTAATAACCGCACGCTGCGGCAGGACAGGGTGCCCGGCTCCTTTACCTGGCGCAACCAGTTCGGCACTTACCGGGGCGACGAACGAGCGCTCAGCGATGAAGACAAGCGCCTGATGGGCGGCCGCGACATTCCGCCACCGCCGCCGCAGGACCTGTTCCTCGAACTGACGCGGCCCATTTACGACCGGCTGGCGAGCGACCTGCGGAGCTTTTATACGCAGTATTAACCTTTTTCCCCTAGTTTTGTTATAGTTCAAAAACCACGCGCATGAAAAAAGTCCTGACCGTATGCCTCGCCATCGCGGGCATCGTATACCTGGCCGCCTGCTCGAACACCAACAAAACCGGCGGCACCAATAACGAAGCCGATCTCTACAAAACCTGGAGACTGGTGGAAGTGAACGGGGAAACCATCGATACCACCGGGCTGAGGACGCCGCTGGAATTCACTTTTGAGAAAGCGGACAGCCAGTTCAGCGGTTCCGCCGGCTGCAACAGGATCTTTGGAAAATTCAGCATCACCGCGCCGGACAATATCAGTTTTCCCGGTCTGGCGGCTACCCGCATGGCCTGCCCGGACATGAGCGTGGAAAGCAAATTCCTCGACGCCAGCAACAAAGTAAATAAATGGGCCATCCGGCAGGGCATGCTGGTATTGAGCCAGAACGAGAACGCATTGCTGCGTTTCAAAGCGAAATAACAGGAAGCTTACATAAACGCAAGCGGCTGCATCACGAAGAGCAGCCGCTTTTTTTATGGGTCAGGAATTGGGGTACTAGTCCAGGATCGCCTGGTGGCTTTGCCAGAGCCTGCTGTACAGCGATTTGTTTTCCAGCAATTGGCGGTGCGTACCTTCTTCCGCCATCGCGCCTTCCTGCAGCACCACGATCTTGTCCGCATTCACCACCGTGCTGAGCCGGTGCGCGATCACGATAATGGTTTTGCCTTC
>CBINIO010000712.1:0-2032 GCA_966250725.1 uncultured Chitinophaga sp. | reverse complement strand
TATCGATGTTCACTTTCACCACGCGCGCTTTGCCTTCCACGGCTTTTGCTACTTATTTTATGACGTGCGTCATTGCGTTGCAGGGCTGTCAACAGTCTGCATAAAAATCTACCAGCACTGGCTGCTCCGATTGGATGAGGTCGTTAAATGCTCCCATGGTTGGCTGTATTTTTTTGTAAAGCGGCCATGATGGAATCCCGGTCGTGGTCGCCGTTATACCTGATCTCGTTGATAAAGAAGGTCGGTGTTCCGTTCACCCCGCTGCGCACGCCGCTTTCAAAATCGGCTTCCACTTTTTCTTCCAGCTCCGGGTCGTTGATATCGATGTCGAATTGCTCCAGGTCCAGCCCGATGGTTTTTGCGAATTGCCATAAAGCTTCGGCGCTGAGTATCTGCTGGTTCTCGAAGATGATGTGATGCATGGGCCAGAATTTCCGCTGCCGCGCGGCGGCTTCCGATGCGATGGCCGCGGGAAGGGCGAGGGGATGGGCGGTAGCCAGCGGGAAGTGGCGGTACGCAAAGCGCAGGCCGTGCCCCAGCTCGTGCACGATCTCTTCCACGACGGGAAAGGCCTCGCCGCAATTCGGACACTGGAAATCGCCGTACTCCACGAGCGATACGGGCGCGTTGGCATGACCTCTCACATGGTCCTGTTTTCCTATCGGCGGTTTGAGCTTCGACATCGGCTTATTTTTTTGCGTTGATCTTCCCGAGGGCGTTCAGGATACCGTCCGCCCCCGGGTTTACGGATGGCGGCGACAAATAATGCCAGCGGATGGCGCCCCCGGCATCCAGCACATACAACGCGCGGCGGCATACGCCTTCCTTGTCGTCATACGCCTCGTAAGCCTTCGCCACGGCGCCTTTCGGCTCAAAGTCGGCGAGCAGCGGGAAGTGCAGGTTGCGGCTTTGCATATAGGCCTGGTGGCACCACTGGCCGTCTACCGAAATGCCGACGATGGCGGCATTCTCTTTTCGGAACAGCTGGAGCATTTCGTTGTACAGCGACATCTGGTCGCCGCATACCGGGCTCCAGTCTGCCGGGTAAAAGGTCAGTATGAGGTTTTTGCCGGAGTAGTCCTGTAAGGAATGTTGCTGGTCAGGCGTTGAGTACAGCCTGAAATCCGGCGCCGCGCTTCCGATCGGTAACATGCCACACGATTTTTGTGCTGGAAATGAGGTTTTTCGCTGTACTGTAAATGTACAATGAAAAATCATGCGCACCGTTCAGCCGTAGGGGATATGTGCGCTACCAGCCGATCCCGTAATCCTCGCCATGATTGCTGCTGCCGCCCCAGATGCTTCCATGAAGGCGGTCGAGGAAGATGGCATTGATGGGCCCGCTGCTGCGCCGGGTATAGCTCGGCGTATAACCCATTTTTTTGAGGGCTTCGCGGGTGCTTTCGGGTGTATTGCTGTTCAGCAAAATGCTGCCGGGCTTTGGCATGCGGTCTTTCAGCGCGGAGCCGCCAAGGCTGAGCCACAGCTGGCTGCTGTTGATGTTCGGCGCTTCGGTGGCCTGCTGCACCGTCATGCCGAATTCCACCATATTGAGGAAAAATTGCAGCAGGTTCTGGTCCTGCGTGTCGCCGCCCTGCACGGCAAAGGAAAGATAAGGCCTGCCGTCCTTCAGCGCCATGGAAGGCGTGAGGGTTACGCGGGGCCGCTTGCCCGGGGCGATCACGTTGAAGGGGCTGAGCGCCGAATCGAGCACAAAACTTTGCGCGCGCTGGCTCATGCCCACGCCGGTGCGGCCCGCGATGCAGGCGGGCACCCATCCGCCGCTGGGCGTGATGGATACTACCCATCCTTCTTTATCGGCCGCTTCCACGGTGGTGGTGCCGCGCCACAGGCGGTCGTGATACGCGCTGTCCGCTTTCATGTATACCACGGCGTCGTGTTTGGGTACAAAGATGTCGTTCTTCCTTTCCAGCGTGGTATCGCTGAATAACTTCTTTTCTTCCAGCAGTTTGAGCAGGGGATTCTTTTTCCCTTCAAAAGGGTACGGGTCGCCGGGGCCCGCCGCCTCGAG
>CBINIO010000711.1:0-2034 GCA_966250725.1 uncultured Chitinophaga sp. | reverse complement strand
CTTATCGATCCCCGCCAGCTCCATGCGCTTGTCCTCTATGACGTTCTCCAGCTTCTTTTCCATGCTTCCTTTCAGCGTGATGCCCATCTGGCCCTTGCTGTAATAGATAATGCTCGGCGGGCGGTTCACGTCCATTTTCGGGATATGCAGCAGGCCGGTGTAACCTTCGCTTAGATAGGTATTTTTTAAAGTGTCGATATTCCCTTCCACGAATTTGTAATGCACGTCGCCATCATCGGAAATCCTGTTTTCGAACAGCCCGCTTTCGTCCGCCACGGCCACTCTTTCGCTGTCGCCGGACTGGGCGATGAGAATGGGCACCACCATCATGGCCACGAAAAGCAGCGGCAGCAGCAGCGTGGTGACGATGAAGGTTTTTTTCTTCACGCGTGTGAGGTATTCTCTTTTGATGATGATCCAGATCTTGTTCATGGTTGCAGGATTGATATGTTCTTCGGGAATGCGGTTAAAGGTGGAAGGGTCAGTTCGCCATATCGGTCATTCGCACCTGGGAGATAAATACTTCGTTGATGGTGGGCAGTATTTCCCGGAAATAATTCACCTGTATGCCCTGGTGAATAAAATGGGACAAAATGTCATTCGTCTGGCTGAACTCGTTCAGCTTTACCGTATAGGCCTTGTCGTGGTTCTGCACGATGCTGAAATGATAGGTCGCCATCTGCGCGGGGTTGGGCTGCTGCTCGAGGCCGATATAGAAAAGATGCTGCTTGAAGTCCTGCTTGATCTGCTTTACCGGGCCGTCGAGTATTTTGCGGCCTTTGTTCACCAGCACGATATGGTCGCAGATCTCTTCCACCTGCTCCATGCGGTGCGTGGAAAATATAATGGTGGTGCCGTTCTTCGCCATTTCGAATATCTCGTCCTGTATGAGCCTGGAGTTGATGGGATCGAGCCCGGAGAAGGGCTCGTCGAGTATCAGCAGCTTGGGATGGTGCATGATGGTGGAAATGAACTGTACCTTTTGCTGCATGCCCTTGCTCAGCTCTTCCACCTTTTTATGGACCCACGACGACATGTCGAATTTCTTGAACCAGTAGTCGATCTTGCTCTGCGCGTCCTTTTTACCAAGACCTTTCAGCTGCGCGAGATAGAGCGCCTGCTCGCCTACTTTCATCTTTTTATAGAGACCGCGCTCTTCGGGCATATACCCGATGTATTGCACGTCGCGCGCGGGGTCGAAACGTTTGCCGTCAAAAAATATCTCGCCGGCGTCGGGGTAAAAAATGCCCGTGATCATGCGCAGCAGCGTGGTCTTGCCCGCGCCGTTGGGGCCAAGCAATCCGAAGATGCTGCCTTTGGGGATGGAGAAGCTGATATCGTCCACTGCTTTGTGGGTAGCGTAGTGTTTTTTGAGATGCTGCAGGTCCAGTACGTTCATAACAATACAATGATTGACGGTGTTAAATTACAGGTTATCCCCAACGGGGCCAAGGAATTGAGATGAAAATTTCCGGGCAATACACCAACAGGCCGTTGCTATATACGAACGCCCGCGATGGCTTCCGCCACACGTTCCCCGTCCATTGCGGCGGACACGATGCCGCCGGCGTAACCCGCGCCTTCGCCGCAGGGGTACAGTCCTTTTACCTGGGGGTGCATCAGCGTACCGTCTTCGCGCGGGATGCGCACGGGGGAAGAGGTGCGCGATTCCGTGGCGACCAATACGGCGTCTTCCGTATAATATCCTCTAATCTTTTTGCCGAATGCCTTGAAAGCCTCGCCCAGCCTGGAATGCACTGCGGCGGGCAATACTTCGCGGAGGTTCACGCTGTTGAGGCCGGGAATATAGGAGCAGTCCGGCAGCGTGGAGGAAACCTTTCCTTTTACAAAATCCGTCATGCGCTGCGCGGGCGCAACAAAGTTGCCGCCGCCGGCTTCATAGGCGTCTTTTTCCACGGACTGCTGGTAATACATCGCGGCAAGACTGCCTTCGGCTGCGAAGGGCGCGAAATCGCTTTCGTCCACCGTCACCACCATGCCCGAGTTCGCGTAGGGGTTATTGCGTTTGGAAGG
>CBINIO010000710.1:0-2036 GCA_966250725.1 uncultured Chitinophaga sp. | reverse complement strand
CTCATCCGGCAGTGCGACATCGTGCTGCCCTGGACCGTGCAGCGTTATTCGCCTTTGCTGCACAACGATATGGACCGCTTCCGCGACAATACGATAGACGATATCGCCTGGTGCCGCGACAACAACGTGGATTATGTGCCCTGCGTGTATCCCGGTTTCAGCTGGCATAACCTGAGCCGTTACGAATTTCCCGACGACGTAAAGCCGGTGGGCTCCATTCCCCGCCAGGGCGGAAGGTTCTACTGGCAGATGATCTCCACCGCGCTCAACGCCGGCGCCGGCATGCTGTACGTAGCCATGTTCGACGAGGTGAACGAGGCCACCGCCATTTTCAAAGGCAGCGACAACCCGCCGGTGAGCAAAGCCACGTCTTTCATCGATATGGACGGCAAACCTTCCGATCATTATCTCTGGCTCACGGGGCAGGCCGCGAAAATGCTGCGGCATGAGATCCCGCTCAGCTTCAAAATGCCCGAAAGAAAATAACAACCGCCTTGATTTTCATTACCCGCAAAACAGGTCCGGCCGCAAAGCGCCGGGCCTGTTCCCGTTTAATGGAATACCGTACATTCGTGTAACACAAAATCATTTTTATGCCCGCTAACGAAAACCTGCTGCTCCGCGTAAGGGAAGTGTTCGCCGCCACGCCCAATAAAGTGGAAGAAAAGAAAATGTTCGGCGGCACCTGTTTTATGGTGAACGATAAAATGTGCGTAGGCATTAAGTCCGACGGCCTGATGGTGCGTTTCGACCCGGCGGAGACGGACGCGCTGGTTGAGCTGGAAGGAACGGAGATCATGGAAATGGGCGGCCGTGTAATGAAGGGGTACATGTATGTGGCGGAAGAAGTGCTGCGCACGAAAAAGCAGCTGGATTTCTGGTTGAAGAAGGGGCTTGATTTTAATAAGTTTGCGAAGTCGTCGAAAAAGAAATAACCCGCCCGCGCGCTTCCCCCGACGCAAAAAATCCGAATAAGGTACAGTTTTTGTTCTCTCCCGCCGTAATATGATACCCTGGCTGGCAAAATCAGGTCTTTACGGTTATGCGGAAGCAGACGGGAAACTCGTGATCCCGCCGCAGTACACGCATGCGCGGCCTTTCCGGGGCGATTTTGCGGTGATGGCGCAGGAGGACGGCTTTGGCCTCATCAACCGCGAGGGCGTGCCGGTAGTGGACCCTAAGCACCCTTACATTCATCTTACCGCGCCGCGGCCTTTTTCCTTAGCTTTTATCAAAAAGGAATACAACGCCTGGTGGCGGCTGCCCGGCTGGAAAGTGCTGCCCGGCCTCAACCTGCTCGGCACCCGCCGCGGCGGCCCGCTGCTGGTGACCAAAGTGCCGCGCGCACGCTGGGAAGTGCTGGCATTGCCGGGTATGGAAAAGCTCCAGCGTTTTCGTTCCGCGGACGAACGCAACGCCCGCAACGGCTACATGCCTGAGGATGTGCGCCTGCTCACTTCCGGCGAACACCTGCTGCTGCGGCAAGAGCTGTACAACGCCGGCGGCGAACGCTGCTCCGGCGGCATTTTCGGGCAGCTGGGCGACGGCACTTTCCTGCAATACCGCAAAGGCTGGTACCGCCGTGTGAACGAATCCGGCAAACCGCTGGACGCCGTCCGTTATTACAAAAAGGACCATCTCATTTTTGGCGGTGAAACCATCCCGCAGCATGAAGCGCCGTACCAGCGCATCGCCGCGCCCGTGTTCCAGTCCACCAGCGGGGAAGTGTTCCTTTTCCCCGATTTCTCGAAACCCTTTCCCTCGTCCATCGAGCCATACCCGCAGGTGGGCGAGGTGAAATATGTGGCCGCCATCGGCGCGCTGCCGGATGCGGAACATTTTTTTGTGCTGGCGACCACCGGCAAAAGCGACGAAAGAAGATTGCTCGTGCTGCACAAAAGCGGACAATGGAACAAGCTCGTGGAGCCGCGCGCCGGTTTTGACCTGATGCTGCGCAACGGCAACCTGCTCTTCACCCAGGGCAACACCAAAGGCGTGATGGACGCCGGCCTGGAATTCCACCTCTTCCCCCTGCA
>CBINIO010000709.1:0-2041 GCA_966250725.1 uncultured Chitinophaga sp. | reverse complement strand
AACCATAGGCTTTATTAACCTTACAAAATACACGCATTATGAAAATTATCTGCGTTGGAAGAAACTATGCCAAACATGCAGAAGAATTGAAGAACGAAGTGCCCTCCGAACCCGTGATTTTCATGAAACCAAAGAATGCCCTGCTGCAGAACAACCATCCTTTCTATTATCCGGAATTCACGGATAACCTTCATTATGAATGCGAGCTGGTATTGCGGATATCAAAGAACGGGAAACACATTCAGGAAAGATTTGCCAGCAAGTATTACGACAGCATTTCCGTTGGCATCGACTTCACGGCCAGGGACCTCCAGGAAAAACAGAAATCAAAAGGCCTTCCCTGGGAGATCGCCAAATCGTTCGACAATTCAGCCGTGGTAGGAAAGTTTATTCCCATTACCGAGGAAACGGATTTAAAAGACCTGAACTTTTGCCTGTACAAAAACAAGGAAATCGCCCAACAGGGTAACACAAAAGACCTGCTGTTCTCATTCGACAAACTTATCGCCTATATCTCAAGATATTTTACGCTCAACATCGGCGACCTCGTGTTCACGGGCACTCCCGAAGGCGTGGGGCCGGTTGAGATCGGCGATTCCCTCGAAGCGTTTATTGAAAACGACAGCCTGCTTGAATTCATGGTAAAATAATTCACCCCAATTGGAAAAAGTTAAAATTAAAAAGTTAAAAGAGCACGGGCTTTTTCCTTTTTAATTTTTTCTTTTTAAGGGATGTTGGCGTAGATCACGTCCAGTATGCGGGTCAGCTCGTTATAATCCTTCTCGCTCAGGTTGTTCCAGCCGGTTTTCCTCATTTCCAGCACCAAAGGACGAACTTCCCTGTACTTGTTCACCCCCTGCGGGGTAAGCTGCACGAACACTTTCCGGCGATCGTCCGTAGACCCCTGCCTTTCCACCAGGTCTTTTTTCACCAGCAATTCGATAATGCGCGAAACAGTGGTGATGTCTTTTGACGTGAGACGGGCTAACTCGTTGTGGGTTATTCGTTTATGCTTATACAGGTTTTCCACCAGCAACCACTGGTCCACCGTGATGTCCATCTGCCGGGCATCAAAATTCTTCTGCCAGTAATTACGGATCTTTTTCAGAGTAGCATCCAGCTTAAAAAAAGAAGGATTGCTTACAAAAGTGTCGTGCATATTTTTTAATTTGCAGTAGCAATAGTTGTTATAGCAACTAATTTTATGCTGGCTCAATTACACCAAAACATTCTTACGTGCTTAAAGATAACATAAGCGAACCGACTTTTAAAGCCACCATTACCCATCGCGAGCTGGACCCGGATTTCCAGGAGCTTTTGCTGCGGGCGTACCGCATCATGTTCACCGCCCGCACCCTGTCGGAAAAATATGAAGCCAACCGCGCCGTATGCAAATACGTGCATTCCACCTCCGCCGGTCACGAAGCCATACAGGCCGCCACCGGCATGCTGCTGCAGCCCTGCGACTATGTAAGCCCTTATTACCGGGACGACTGCATGATGCTCGCCATGGGTTATGCGCCCAAAACGCTCATGCTGCAATTGCTCGCGAAAGCGGACGATCCTTTCAGCGGCGGCCGTTCGTATTACTGTCATCCCAGCAGCCGCGAGCCGGGCAGGCCGCTCATCCCGCATCAAAGCAGCGCCACCGGCATGCAGGTGATACCCGCCACCGGCATGGCCCAGGGCGTGCAATACCTGGAGAACGCCGGTCTGCTGAAAACTTCCGGCAGCCCGATAG
The DNA here is from genome assembly GCA_966250725.1 of uncultured Chitinophaga sp. Taxonomy (GTDB): domain Bacteria; phylum Bacteroidota; class Bacteroidia; order Chitinophagales; family Chitinophagaceae; genus Chitinophaga. Next base: position 300 of record CBINIO010000709.1, on the reverse strand, counting down.
TGCTTTGTTCCCTCGGCGACGGCAGCGTTACGGAAGGGGAGGTGAGCGAGGCCCTGCAATTCGCCGTGCTGAAAGAACTGCCCATCATCTACCTCGTGCAGGACAATGAATGGGATTTTTCGGCAACAGCGAAAGAGACGCGCGCGCAGGATGCAACGGAATATGCAAAAGGATTTAAAGGATTGGAAACACGCACCATCGACGGTACAGATTTCATGCGCAGCTACGAGGTCATCCGCGATGTGATCGCCATTATCCGTAAAGAGCGCCGGCCGTTTTTGATCCATGCGAAAGTGCCGC
>CBINIO010000708.1:0-2042 GCA_966250725.1 uncultured Chitinophaga sp. | reverse complement strand
TATGAGTTTAAGGTTAGGGGATACTGCTCCCAATTTCAAAGCAAAAACGACCATTGGAGAAATTGACTTCTACGAATATCTCGGCGACAGCTGGGGTGTGTTGTTTTCCCACCCGGCTGACTTTACCCCTGTTTGCACCACAGAACTTGGCAAAACTGCATTGCTAAATGGCGAATTTGCCAAACGCAATGTTAAAGTATTGGCGCTCAGCGTAGATCCGCTGGACAAACACAAGAGCTGGATCAATGACATCAACGAAACCCAGAACTGCGATGTATCTTTTCCGATCATCGCGGATGAAGATAAAACAGTAGCGAACCTGTACGGTATGATCCATCCGAATGCTTCGGAAACATTTACCGTACGGTCTTTGTTTGTGATCGGGCCGGATAAGAAGGTGAAGCTCACCATTACTTATCCTGCATCCACCGGCCGCAACTTTGTGGAAGTATTGCGGGTGATCGATTCGCTGCAGTTGACCGCCAATTATAGCGTTGCTACCCCGGCAGACTGGAAAGACGGAGAAGACGTAATCGTTACCGGCGCTGTAAAAACAGAAGATATTCCGGCTAAATTCCCGAAAGGGCACAAGATTATCAAGCCGTACCTCAGAACAACGCCGCAGCCTAACAAATAACCCGGGCCGCTGCCTGATCTGACGATCATAACCGTGTTATGAAAAAGCTTACCGCTTTGTATTTTGATTGTATCCTTCTGATAAAGAAGTAAAGATATTAAGGGAGCGAAAGGGCCATACGGGTCTGCTCCTGATCGTTTTTTTTAATGGTTGGTTTTTGATTTTACGAAACGGGGATTTTTCCCCGTTTTTTTATTGTATCAGGCCTGACGGGAAATGCGGCACGAACGCCGGTTTATATCTTTGGAGGGAGGGGCGGTCAAGCAAAACGGCAGGAGCCACGCTGCCTGTAATCCTGTTTATATCCCTGGGGGGCAGGCGGTCAACCCAAAAGGCAGGAGCAACGCTGCCAATAACCCCGTTTTATATCCCTGTGGCGGGCAGCCGCTTTACATAAAAAAAGGACTGCTGTGCGGCAATCCTTCCAGGTATTTTTTTGCGGGAATTGTAGCTATTCTGGTTTCAGCCTTCTCCGGTGCTCGATCATCCCGTTGAAACCGGCGCTTTGCACGGGTTCCATTTTCAGGTCGGAAGCGTTCACCACGGCGCCGTTCGCAACGGCGATCCGGGCGTTGGAGAGCCTGCCGGTGGTAGAGCCGGTGTTGATGTACTGGACCGCCCTGGCGAGGCAGCTTTCCTCCATATCGCCAAAATCTTTTGTTACCAGGTCCTGCTCGGGCATATCGGGCGTCATGCCGGCGTAGTAGCTGCCGTGGTTCAGGGCGTTGGTGCTGGTGAACTGCGCCATGTATACGGTGAACTTATCGATGCCGATGCCAAAAAAGCCGACGGGTTTGCCGTACGAGGTGCTGCCCACCGTTTTTACGTCGATGTTGGTGGGATACGCAGCGAGGCTGTTGATGGTGAGCTCGCTGGCGGAAGCGGTGGAGCCGCTGATGATGAACACTACCTTGCGCACGTTATCCAGCGTACCTTCCTTTTTAAAGTTGAACACGTTGCCGGCGAGGGTAAAGTCCACATCGGCATAGGTAAGCGGTTTGCCGGATGTGCTGTATTTCTGTTTGTAATTTTCGTCCAGCAGGGGCAGCGATTTCAGGATGGGAGCTTTGCCCTGCTGCAGCAGGTCGTTGAATTGCTCTTTGTACATCACTTTGCCGTTGAGCGCGCCAGGGATGATGAGGTTGGCGAGGTATTCGAACGTTTCCACATATCCGCCGCCGTTATAGCGGAGGTCCACCACCAGGTTGTTGACCCCGGCGTCCACAAAATCATCAAAAGCCTTTTGCAGCGATGGCTTTGCCACGCCTATGCGCGAAAAACGCATCACGTTGAGGTAGCCGATCTTGTTGTCGCCGCTGCCCTGGATCACTTTGTAGGCCGCGACCGGATCGTTCTCGTAGGCTTTTTTGGTGAGGCTGATGGTGGTTTTGACGCCGTTGGTCCT
>CBINIO010000707.1:0-2075 GCA_966250725.1 uncultured Chitinophaga sp. | reverse complement strand
CCCGCGACAAGGAATACCAGCTCACCAAAGGGGAAAAAGGTTCCAAAGTGCATTACTTCACCGCCAACCCCAACGGCGAAGCGGAAGTAGTGACCGTGCGCCTCAGCCCGAACTGCGCCGCCAAGAAAAAGGAATTCGATTTTTATTTCGAGACCATTCCCATCAAAGCGCGCAGCTCCATGGGCAACGTGGTGACCAAATGGCCCATCCGCACCGTGAAATTCAAGGAAAAAGGCGCGTCCACCCTCAGCGGCATCAAGATCTGGTACGACGATGCGGTCGGCCGTCTCAATACCGAACAGCGCGGCCTGTACGTCGGTTCCTTCGAGGGCGACGACAAGATACTCGTGTTCTATAAGAACGGCACTTACGAGCTGACCAATTACGAGATCACCAACCGTTACGAATCCAACGACGCGGTGTACATCGAAAAATTCAATCCCGACCGCATCGTGACCGCCGTGTATTACGACGCGGATAAAAAACAGTTCAACATCAAACGTTTCAGGATCGAAACGCAAACGCTCAACAATAAGTTCTCCTTTATCAAGGAAGGCCCGAACAACTACCTGGAGCTGGTGACCACCCAGGCCGAGCCCGTCGCCATCCTGCGCACCGGCAAAAAACGTTCGCCTGAAGAAGAGGAGATCGCGCTGCATGAGGCCTACGAAGTGTCCGGCTGGCGGACCGTCGGGACAAAGATCGCGGGGGATGATTTTGTGAGCATTGAATTAATTACGGAGGATGAGGAAGCGGAGAAGGAGGAGGACGATGAGGGGAATGTGCAGACGGAGTTGTTTTGATAAACAATTGAGCCGGGCCAGCCGCCCGGCTTTTTTAGCCCTTTATGCACCGAATTTTTTAAATTGAACACCTGTTAATGCCTGGCGATATGAAATACACCTGGAGGATATGCACCTTTATCTTTTTATTGCTCACCGCCGCCTGCAAAGAAGGCGCCGGCGATCCCGAAAAACGCCGGATCACGGAAACCAGCGGCAAGGTATTGACAGCTATCGAAAATAACGATGAAAAAGCGTTCCGCCAATTGCTGGCGCCGGACCTGAAGGAAATAGGGGAGGATGAAAAAAGCCTTTCCCGGAAATTCAGGCTGGTACATGAATATTACACCAAATATACCGGCGGCAAACGCCCGGATATTATCATCAGGGATTCTGTAACGACCTTCGGGAAACGTGTGGTGTTCGTGCCGGTTTATAATGGCAGGGGCATGAAGGGCAGCCTGCGGGAAGTGAGGCTGATGCTGGGTTTCGGGCCGGCGAAATATTACCCGATGGATAAGGTCAGCGCGTTTGAATTGCATATCTTTTATCATTCCGCCAATGATGTGCCGCTGCCGGAAGAGAATTTTCCGTCGTTCTGACCTTAATCTTTTTTCTTCTTCTTTCCTTTTTTCTCCGCCTGTTTTTGCAGGGTTTCGGCGTTAATGTCTTCCGCGGTACGCGGCCTGGTGAGGTCTACTTTCTGCTTGTTCATCGGTTCGCCTACCGGTACTTTGCCCTGTTCCAGCGCATCGTGGAATACTTTTTCGATATGCACCCATTTGCCGGCTTTCCATTTAAAACCTTCGTAGTCGAGGTCGGGCACGAGGGTGTATTTTTTGTATTCTTCGCCGGTTTCCGAAATGAGATGGTCGAACACGATCATGTCCATTTCGGGGTTGTAGTTCAGCGAGGCCACGGCTTCGCGTTTGTATTCGAGGATAAAGCGGTTGCGTACGGGTTTGGGCACGGTGTCTTCCGCGAAGCTGAAATAAGGCCCGCCAAAAACGGGTTCGCCGTTCTTAAAGGTGAGCATTTCGGCGATCTTTTTCTGGCTGGTCTGCGAGTTGGCGTCCCATCCGAAAAGGGTGTAATATTCCTTGTTGAAATAATGCCGCTGGATCATGGCGTAATACAGGCAGCCGTACCAGCCTTTGTTATTCGTGATGGTGTCGGCATTGCGGGTGAAATCGGAGTTGTCGAACAGGGGGAACAATTTCAGCGAACCGTCTTTCGTGTTCATCTGGATAACGCCGAAATGCCGGAAGGTGCTGTTGTCGTTGGCGAGCTGCC
>CBINIO010000706.1:0-2078 GCA_966250725.1 uncultured Chitinophaga sp. | reverse complement strand
GAACGATCATTACCGCATTGCTTTTATGGACAAGCTCCGGCGGTATAAAAAGGTGATCCTCGTTACGCAGGGCACTTTCGAGCCGGATGTGAACAAACTGATCGTGCCCACGCTGGAAGCGTACGCCGATACGGACTGCCTCGTGATCGTAACCACTGCGGGATGGCATACGGCCGGCCTGCGCAAGCTGTACGGCGCCTGCGACAATGTAGTGATCGAGGATTTTATTCCTTTTGAGAAGATCATGCCTTTTGCCGATGTATTTGTGTCCACCGGCGGTTTTGGCGGGGTGATGCTGTCCATCTGCAACAAGCTGCCCATTGTGGCGGCGGGTATTCATGAAGGGAAGAACGAGATATGCGCGCGGATCGGGTATTTCCGGCTGGGCCTCAACCTGCGCACGGAAAAACCCTCGGCCGGGCGTATCAGGAAAGCGGTGGAAAAAGTGCTGAACGACGGCAGCTATAAAAAGAACACGGAAAGGCTGGCGGAGGAATTTTCCCGCTACGACCCGGTGCGGCTTTGCGCCGAACATATCGCGAAGCTGCCTTCGCCGAAAGCGGCCCGTTCATAATTATGCTTATGTCATCGTTTCTTTCGGATAACCGTTCCTCATGGGGCGGTTATCTTTTTTTTGTCTAAATTCCGGTGTGACGGGTAAAATCAGTGATTTGTCCACCAAATGAAGTGAAAGGTGGGACGATCGGGTGTGCTGAAAGGGTAATTTTGTAAAGTCATTTTTAATATGAAGAAGATGAAAGTCAAAATTCCTGTTTGGCAGCTGATGGAAAATATATCGGGCGTTCGTATCGACAGGGTGACCGACGCTTTTATTTCCGCGCTGATAGACGATATCAGCCAGCTACACCGCAACGACTACTTCATTTGTTTGATGCTCACCGCCGGCGACGCCGAGCTGCTGATCGACTTCAAACAGGTACGGGTGACGGCCGGGAACCTGATGTTCCTGTTCCCGGGGCAGATACAGCGGGTCGTACATTTTAACCAGCAAAGCGACGGCTGGATACTGTTCCTGGACAACAAGCTGGTGGACGAGCAGGCCCGGCTGATGATAGAGGATTCTTTGGTGAAAGGGCCGCTTCTGTCCTTATCCGCTCCCGACCGGCAATGGTTCGGCCGTTATTTCGAACTGCTTTCCCAAACCTACGCCGACGATACGCTGGGCGGTCTTCATAACTCCGCCGTGAACGCGCTTGCCGCGCCCTGCATCTACAAGCTGGCATCCGCGTTCTACGCGAATACGGGCGCCGGCCCCGGCGAACATTCCCAGCGAAGCATCGAGCTGACCAAAAATTTCAAGCGGCTGGTCAGGAAACATTACCGCGAGCTAAAAAAGCCGAGCGATTACGCGGAGCTGATGCGTTTCTCCATCAGCTACCTCAACGATACGGTCAAGTCGGTCACGGGCTTTACCGCCTCCTACTTCATCCAGCAGGAAATGCTCCGCGAAGGGCAGCGCCTGCTCGGCTACACCGATTCCAGCATCAAGGAGATCGCCGCTTATCTCGGGTACGACGACCCGAAATATTTTAACCGGATCTTCACCAAGCTGGCCGGCGTGTCACCCGGCCGGTTCAGGAGTAATTTCAAATCCCACAAAACCAGCCTTCACAGCACACTGTAAACACACAAAAATTCACCGGTAAAAAAAACAGGCGGACCCTTACGGGATCACGTCCGGGCGCTGCCATGCCCACCGGCAAAGGCGGCCGTATGCAAAACAATGATCACCATGAAAAATATGCTTCTGAAACCGGGCCTCTGCGCCCTGCTGCTCGGCGCGCCCGCGCTGGGCCTGAAAGCGCAGACCGCTCCTCTCCAGCTGACCTTGCAGGAGGCCATCAGCCGGGCAAAAACATCCAACCAGTCCATCGCGGTGATGAAAACCGCGGAAAGCGCCGCCCGGCTCGACCTTGAGGACGCGAAAACCGGCGTTCTGCCGCGTATAGGCACGCACGCGGCATATCAGCGTTACAGCAAGGTCACGCTTTTTGACGATGTGCTTGGCGGCTCGCACCAGATACCCAAACCGCCGAACGCCAACGGCGGCTCGCTGG
>CBINIO010000705.1:0-2097 GCA_966250725.1 uncultured Chitinophaga sp. | reverse complement strand
TGCGGCGCGCGCGGATCGAGCGGGTTCAGGCTTTGCGGCATCTCCGCGCCGGAGCCGGAAAAAATATTGCATCCGCCCAGCAGCGAACCGAGCGCGGTGGCGCCAAGACCGGTGATGCAGTCCTGCAAAAAATGCCGGCGGGAAAAATATTTCGCCGCTCTTTCATTCGCTTCATGTATGATCTTCTCTGACATAAGCATCAGGATTTTGAGAGGAATTCATCCAGGTTCATAATTGCATTGGCTACCACGGTCAGCGCCGCGAGATGTTCCATGCCTTTCTTTGGTTCTGGGGCCAGCAGGAAAGCCGCCGCGGCCTTCGGGTCTTTCCCGAATTTATCGTGCGCCTGAGTATACAGCTTTTCGAGCACGGCCTGTTTGGCGGGAGAAATATCCCGGTACAGGGCGCGTTTATAACCCGCCTGTATACACGTTTTCACATTGTCCCCGCCGCTTTCTTCCATGCGCAAAGCCAGGTTGCGCGCGGCTTCCACGTACACGGGATCGTTGAGCGTTACCAGCGCCTGCAGCGGCGTGTTGGTGCGTATCCTGCGCTGGAGGCACACTTCGCGGCTGCTTGCGTCGAAGGTCACGAGCGAGGGGTACGGGCTGGTCCTTTTGATGAAAGTATATACCGCGCGGCGGTACTGATCGCCGTTTTCGGAAGTTTTCCAGTTGTCGCCGCTCCATACCGTCTGCCATATGCCGTCCGGCTGGTAGGGCATTACGCTCGCGCCGAAGATTTTATCGTTGAGCAATCCGCTTACGGCCAATGCCTGGTCGCGCACCTGCTCCGCCGTGAGCCTGAAACGCGGCCCGCGGGCGAGGTAGCGGTTGGCGGGATCTTTTTCCTGCAATTCGGGCGAGCTGCGCGAATCGCGTTTGTAGGCGTCCGAAGTGACGATCTCGCGCAACAGCCCTTTCATGCTCCAGTCGTATTTGTTCATGAAGCGGTAGGCGAGGTAGTCGAGCAGTTCGGGGTGGGAAGGAAGAAAGCCCTGCGAGCCGAAGTCTTCCTGCGTTTCCACCAGCCCGATGCCAAAAAGGTGTTCCCAGAAACGGTTCACCATCACGCGGGCGGTGAGCGGGTTGTTTTTATCCGTGATCCACATGGCGAGGCCGAGCCGGTTGCGCGGCGCTTTGTCAGGGAAAGGATTGAGCACTTCGGGAACGTCGGGTTTTACTTCATCCCCCCATACCATCCAGTTGCCTCTTTCGAACGTATGCGTGGGGCGGAACATCTCCTCCGGGTTTTCCACCATCACGGGCAGCGTTTCAGGACTGGCGTTCACCGTTTGGGCGAAGGCTTTTTCCACCCGCTGATAGCCGGGCTTTCCTTTACCGGGAAGGTCTTTGCGGAGAGCGAACCATTCCACGTTGCAAACCGGTTCCAGCGGCCCCAGGCTGCTGTTGCGGAAAATGAAGTACAGGTTGCGGTACCCTTCCATCGGCGTAATCGGGATGTCCAGTACGCTGTTGCCTTTTGGCAGCTGGTGACGGGCCACCAGCGGGCCGTTTAAACCGCCGTCGCGTATCTCCACCGATCCGCCGTCGCGGCCTGTCCAGTATTTGAGCAGCAGGTTGCTGCTATTGTTCACCGGCACGTGTTTCACGCGGCAGCTGCCGCCGTGGCGGATCGCCATGAACTTGGTGTCCGCCAGCTCGCCGTTGATATATTCGTCCGCGTTATGCGCGTGTATCTTGGGTTCCAGCGTGCGCAGGAAATCCTTTGTTTCCTGCAGCTCTTCCGGGGTGCCGTATTTGCCGATCCAGGCGGTGATGGAATCGATCTTGCGGAGACCCACGCTGTCGTATAAACGAAGTTTGGGATGTTCGCCGTAGGTATCCTCGTCGCGCGTGTTGTTGAGGAAGGCCATGAGCTTGTAATAATCCTCGAAATGAAAAGGATCGTAAGGATGCGCGTGGCATTGCACGCAGGCGATGGTGGTGCCCTGCCATACCTCCATGGTGGTGTTCACCCGGTCGATGATGGCCGCCACGCGGAACTCTTCGTCTTCCGTGCCGCCTTCGTCGTTGTTCATGGTATTCCGGTGAAAGGCGGTGGCGATCATCTGGTCGTTGGTGGGGTTAGGCAGCA
>CBINIO010000704.1:0-2119 GCA_966250725.1 uncultured Chitinophaga sp. | reverse complement strand
CATCGAGAAGGTCCACGCGCAGGACGGCGCGGTGGTCCTCGCCGCGGATCTGCTCGCGCTGACCCTGGTGACCTCGCCCGGTGAGCTGGGCGCGGACGTCGCGGTCGTCAACACCCAGCGCTTCGGCGGCACTTACAGCATCACCAACCGCGACATCAGGCTCGCCAACCGTTGGGACAGCCGCCAGGTAAGGGTCTCTTTCACCTACCGCTTCGGCAACTCCAACGTAAAGGAGGCCCGCAAACGCAAAACGGGTCTGGAGGACGAGCAGAGCCGGGTGGATTAGTGCAAACGCGTACCTAATCATGTTTTAGGTATATAAGGATGGAAAGAACGCGGCCCCTCGCAGGCCGCGTTCACCTTTTATGCGGGTGATTTTCAGTAAATTGAAAATAATTGCCGCCCGCATGCAACCCTCGTTTTAATCCCGCGTCTTTAATATGACTTTATACCCTGACAATTTGGAAAACACGCCTGTAACGCAACAAATCGTGGTACGCTGCCGGAAGGGAGACGTAAGAGCTTACCGCGAGCTGTACGAGGCGTATGCGAAGGCGATGTACAACATCTGCCTGCGGATGACGGGGCAGCCGGCCGATGCGGAGGACGTGCTGCAGGAAGCGTTCGTGCAGGTGTTCAAGAACCTGGAAAGGCTGGAAACGGACAGCAGTCTGACCGCCTGGATTAAAAGGATCGTGGTGAACCAGTGCCTGAGCTATCTCCGTAAAAAGAAGGTGCATTTCGAGGAAGTCGGGGAAACGGAAGTGGAAGAAGAAGACGGGGTGGACGAATCGGCGCATGCCATGACGGTTTCCGCCGTGAAGGAAGCGATCGGCCAGCTGCCCGACGGTTACCGCACCGTGATCAGCCTTTACCTTTTTGAAGAATATTCCCACCGTGAAATAGCATCCATGCTCGGTATTTCGGAATCGACCGTAAAAACCCAGTACATGCGCGCCAAAGAAAAAGTGCGGCAATTGGTGAAACTAAAAACGAGAGAAGTATGAAACTGGAAGATTTTATCCGGCAAAACAGGAACGCTTTTGAAGAAGAAGGTCCCGGTCCCGGCGTATGGGCCGCGCTGGAAAAGGAGCTGCCGGTAAAGCGGAAGGGCAGGGTAATATCAATGATGGCGCGTCACTGGTGGAAGGCGGCCATCCTGGTTGCGCTGGTAGCCAATGCAGGCATTCTTCTCACTTTCCTCCAAACAAAAAAAGAAGCCGTGGTGGTGATACCCGAAATGCAGGAGATGGAACAGTTTTACACCACCCGCATCGTGCAGAAGCTGGACGAGCTGAAACGGATACCGCCCGCCGAGCTTGGGCTGGACAGCGCCACCAGCAAAGAGCTGCAGCTGCGCAACGACACCTACCGCATGCTCGAAAAAGAGCTGGCCGCCAATCCCGGCAACGAACGCATCCGCGCCGCCATGATCCGCTATTACCAAATGAAGCTCGAACTGCTTGAAAAAATTCTCGAAGAGCATAATAAGTATACCAATTCCGATTCAGTACCCATAATCAGAAAAGATGTTCTCTAAATCTACAGTACTGCTCTTGTTGTTTTGCCCGCTGATGGTGTTCGCTACCAAAGGCGACGAGGAACACAAGGTGCGTATCACCAAAACGTTCAGTGTAAGCGGCGGCTCCGAAGTGGCCGTGCATAACAAATATGGAAAGATCGTGGTCAATATCTGGGACCGGCAGGAATGCAAGGCCGATATCGAGATCATCGGTTTTGGCAAAAACGCCGATCAGGCCCGCAGGATGGCCGAAATGGTGGAGATCAGGGCAGGCAGCGACGGCGGCAACGTGAAAATGGAAACGTCCTACAACGCCGGCAGCGCGGGCAGATGGTTCAACTTTGGGAAAAAAGATTCCCGCGAGTACGTAAACGTGAACTACAATCTTTTTGTGCCCGCCAATATCGCCTATCTTTTTTTGTCCAATGACTTTGGCGATGTGCTCGCCCGCGAGCTGCCCATGTCCGCCAGGGTGAACGTGAACTACGGCTTTATCGACATCGGCGACGCCCGGAAAAATTTGTCCGTTCATATCAATTATACCGACAAATGCCGCATCGGCAGCGTGAAAGACCTGGAAATGCATGCGAACTATTC
>CBINIO010000703.1:0-2125 GCA_966250725.1 uncultured Chitinophaga sp. | reverse complement strand
TATTTGAACATCAATACTTTTCTCACGAAAAAGAACCGGCAATTAAAATGTTTGTTCAGCCACCGGTTGGGCTGCTGCTCTTTGGGCAGCCGGATATTGCAGCCTACGGCCACGCCGCCGTTTTCACGCGCGCCGCGGCTGGCCGCTTCCATAATGCCAGGCCCGCCTCCGGTCATTACGGCAAATCCGAGGTCCGCGATACCCGCGCCCATTTGCCTTACTTCCTCATAATATTTCGATGCGGGTTGCACGCGGGCTGAACCGAACACAGCAATGCAGGGCGGCATGAAGTGGAACACGCGGAAACCCGCGATGAACTCCACCAGTATTTTCAACAGAAAAAAAAGCTCACGCACACGTGAACGGGGTCCTTCGAGAAAGTATCTTTCTTCCCGAAGCGCGGCTTCTTTAGCGGAAATATCTTTACTCCGGCGCCGGAATGAAATATCGGGCATAGCTGCTAATTTCAGGCAAGATCCTGTAATACCCGCCGGCGGCCAATAACAAGGGTCATGCGGGGCAGTGATTGGCATCAATCAGTTGATCATTCCTTCGAGCTTTTTCTGATCGGTAATCATGATGCAGCCTTCCTTGATGGAGATCAGGTTTTCATCGCGGAAATCGCCCAGCGTTCTGATCAGCGATTCTTTGGCGACGCCCGCGATGGCGGCGATATTATCGCGGCCAATATCCAGGCTAAAGCCGGGCGTTTTGGAGGGATTGTATTTGCGGTCGAGGTAAAGCAGGGCTTCGGCGACTTTTTTCCTCAGGGAATTATATGCCAGGCCGAGCAGGTGTTGTTCGTTCTCGGAAATATTATCGGTGAGCAGCCGGAGGAACTTTTTCATCACATCCATGTTGCTGTATACGAGCGCTTCAAAATCGCTTTTGGGAATAATGGCCAGCTCTGCGGGTGTGATGGCTTCCGCTTCGTCCTGATAAGTACTGTTTTCCAGCAATGCTTTATAACCGAGGAAATCCCCTTCATTATAGATACGGGTGATGATCTCTTTTGCGTCGTCATTGTGACGGCTTGTTTTTATTTTCCCTTTGAGGATATAATACAGATAGCCGGGATGATTGCCTTTTGCGTAAACGATCTGTTTCTTTTTATAGGAATTCACATTCCGTCCTTCGCGGAGCTCTTTCAGCAAATCGTTCCCGTTGGCGGTATTGAGCAGGGTGCTCAGCCCGTTTATATCCGGTGCTATCACCTGACGGAGCCGCCGGTTTTTTTTGAGACGTGTTTCCACCGCGTGCAGCAGCTCCATAGGGTCGAATGGCTTGGTGAGGTAATCGTCCGCCCCCAGCTCCATTCCCTTCCTGATATCCGTTCTTTCTGTGCGTGCAGACAAAAAGATGAAAGGCGTCGCGCTCATGTCTTCCCGTTTCTGCAGCATGTGCAGCACCCCGTATCCGTCCAGCACGGGCATTGAGATATCGCAGATGATGAGGTCCGGCTTGTGTTCCAACGCCAGTTGCACGCCTTCTTTTCCGTTAGCGGCGGTAAGCACCTTATAATCGTCCATTTCCAATATTTCGGCAATATTTTCGAGGACTTCCGGGGTATCTTCAATAACAAGGATCGTGGAAGGCATTGGAGATAAATTTTTATGGTAAAAACAACTATGCCTTAATAAAGTTAGTGTATTACCCTATACCTGCAATGGCTTTATTGCGTCCGGCTCCTGTCTTTTTACCGGTTTCAATTTCTTCCACTTCAGCAATATGGTCAGGCAGGCTGCGGCGAGTAAAACGGGTGCGGGGAACGCGGAGCCAGCCCCGAGCGGAGCAATCGCGCAGAAGAACACGATCCCCGCCAAAAAAGCTGCCTGCCCCAGCTTCCCGTTGCTCAACATAAAACAGCCTGTAAATAGCTGCAAGACTGCGATCGTGCCTACGACCAGGGGGATATGCAGGCTAAAAGGCCCCCTGATATAATTTACATACCAGTCGAACACTGCTACATTGGCGAATTCCAGGTAGCTCTGCGGCGATTTTACAGCCAGCACTCCATTCGTGACAGCGGCTGATACAAAGATCGCGCCCATCCAGGCCCGGCCTAGCCGCGTGTTCCTGAAAGCCACTACCAGTATCACCAGGCTTAAACCGTTAGTTATATAAA
>CBINIO010000702.1:0-2128 GCA_966250725.1 uncultured Chitinophaga sp. | reverse complement strand
TTGCAGCTGCCCAGCCCCAACCTCACCTGGGAAAGCAAGCACCAGCTGAACGCGGGCATCGACCTGGGTTTGTTCAAGCGCGTGGACCTCACGCTGGACGTGTATAACAACGTCACGAAGAACCTGCTGCTGCAGGTATCGCAGCCGCTCTCCGTCGGGTTCGAGCAGCGCTGGGAAAACGCCGGCGAGATCGTGAACAAAGGCGTGGAGCTGGGAATCAGCAGCGTGAACATCAAAACGAAAAATTTTGAATGGACGACCGATTTCAACATCAACTTCAACTCCAACAAGCTGCAAAAGCTGCCCAGCGACATCACGCGCACGCAGCCTACCTGGAGCATTTCGCAGATCTACCGCAACGGCGGCAACCTGTATGAATTTTTTATGCCGCGCTGGATGGGCGTAGATAAAGAAACAGGCGCGCCGCTTTGGGAAGTGCTGGAGAAAGATGCCGACGGTAAAGTGACCGGCCGCAGCACCACTTCGGATTACGCCGGCGCCACATACCAGGAAGTAGGTTCCGCGCTGCCGAAGCTGCAGGGCGGTATTACCTCTACCTGGAAATACAAAGGCCTGGGCCTGCGCGTGAACGCGTATTTCCTGTCCGGCAACAAAGTGTTCAGCAATTCGCTCCGTTTTGTGATGAACGACGGGATGGAACCTTACTACAACCAGATCGTGCTGCCCGACGGCTACAACACCTGGACGAAGCCCGGCGATGTGGCGACGGAGCCCAGTCCGCAAAATGCGGCCAATGCAACGGAAACGTCCACACGTTATCTGAAGGACGGCAGCTTTCTGGCGATCCGCAACATCGCTTTGTCATACGACCTGCCGCAGCCTTGGGTGCACAGGATCGGGCTGGACGGCGTAACGCTGTCCGTAACGGCGGACAATGTGTATACTTTCACCGGTTTCCTCGGCCAGGACCCCGCCACCACCATCACTTCCGGCAGTTTCGTGATGCCCGGCGTGTCCGACTTCAAATACCCGAACAACCGCCAGTACCTGTTTAACGTTAACATCCGGTTCTAGGAATAAAAATTCTGATCATGAGAAAGACATCTTATATCATCATATTTTTCATCACCCTGCTCGCCACGGGCTGCCTGAAAGACATCGAGCCGAGCGACGCGCTCACCACCGGCTCGCTCACCGCCACCAAAGAAGGCCTGCAGCAGGGTTTGAACGGCGCCTATGCATTGTTCAAAGACCATGTATCCTTCAACGGAACCGTGGACGGCAACAACATGTACCTGCGCCAGTATTTCCAGATGAGCGACTTCGCGGGTGACGACATCGTGTGCGCGCAAACCACCACCGACCCGCTGTTTTACAGCTTCTCGCTCGACCATACCGCCACGCAGACCAACAGCCGGTATTTCTGGTACATTTCCTACAAGATCATCAACGACGTGAACACCGTGCTGGAAAGCGCCGAAAAGATCGAGAACCCTGACGGGGCCATCCAGCAGCTGATCGGGGAATGTTATTTCCTGCGCGCGCTTTGCCATTTTAACCTCGTGCGTTTGTACGCCAAACCGTATACGCACGATCCTTCGGCGCCGGGCATCATCCTGCGCACTTCCACGGAAGACCCTTCGCTGAAAGCCCGCTCCACTGTGGAAGAAGTGTACAGCTCCGTGATCGCGGACGCCGAAAAAGGCGCGGAACTGATGAACCAGCCGAGAGGCGTGCAGTACGGTTCGAAAGAAGCGGCCTGGGCTTTATTGTCGCGCGTCTACCTCTACAAAGAAGACAATGACAACACGATCGCGTATGCGGACAAGGTGATCGGCGCCAACCGTTTTACGCTCGAGACGGCCGCCAGCTTCCCGTCGCTTTTTGCCAACGCGCTCGCCGGTAAAGAAACCATCTTTTGCGTGGCCTTCACGCCCGCGGACGATTACGGCAAAGCAGGCTCCATCGCGTCCATGCTGTATTCCGACGGCAACTCCGGCTGGGGCGAGGAATATGCCTCGCAGTCGCTGCGCGACACCATGGCCGCGCACCCTGAAGACGTGCGCTGGTCGTACATCAAACCGCTGAGCGTGGGCGGCGCCATACAAAAGAAGAATGGCATCGAGATCTATTATATCAGCAAGTTCTCGTTCCAGGGCGGCAGTCC
>CBINIO010000701.1:0-2143 GCA_966250725.1 uncultured Chitinophaga sp. | reverse complement strand
CGCCTATCACCACGATATGTTTTTTGCCTGTCGTATTGTTCATAAAAATGCTTTGTTTTTTGCATTGGAAAGGCGTGCCGGCCGTTACGGCCCGGCGCGTTCAGCATGTATGTGATAAGTGGATGAAAATGTTACCGCTCCAGCCTGCGCTTCAGCTGTTCGATGTTTTTTCCCAGCAAAGCGGCGTCTGCCGGGGTGTTCGCCTGTTTCAGCGCCGTTTCGTAATGTTGCACGGCCTTCCGGTCGTCTATATCCGTATAAAGATTACCCAGCAACGAGTAATAAAAGTAACTATCGGTCAGCCCCAGCTTTTCGGCTTCTTTGATCGCTACCTCCTTGCCGCTTACTTTTGCCAGCGCGAAAGTGCGGTTCAGCGCGGCTACCGGTGAATATTCCAGTATCAGCAGCTGGTTGTAGAGGTCGAGGATGTTGTTCCACTTCTCCGCGGAATCTTCTTTATGCGTATGCCAGTACGCGATGGCGGCTTCCAGGTGATACCTGGTGAGAACGGGGCCGCCGGCGGCCTGGTCGAGATAATACTCCCCGCGTTCGATCAGCTCATGGTTCCAGCGTGTTTCATCCTGCTCCTCGTAAAGTATAATTTCGCCTGTATCGTTCAGCCTCGCGTCGAAGCGGGAGGAGTGAAAACACATCAGCGCCAGTAAAGCGTTCACGGCGGGGCGGTTGGTCTGCGGCTGCTCTATCAGCAGGTAACTGAGCCGCATGGCTTCCACGCACAGCTCTTTCCGCAGCACGGTATTATGCGAGGTGGAATAATACCCTTCCGAAAAAAGCAGGTACAGCGTTTTGAGCACCGTTTCCAGCCGGTCGTTTATTTCCGGCAGGGTCGGCTGCTGTATGCTGATGCCTTCTTCGCGGAGCTTTTCCTTTGCACGCGCCAGCCGTTTATAAATCACCGTTTTGGTGGTGAGGTACGCGTCCGCGATCTCCTGTGCGCCAAACCCGCAAAGCAGGTTGAGGGCAAGCGCCACCTGCGATTCGGCGGGAATGGAAGGATGGCATACCGTGAACATCATCGCCAGCTGGCTGTCGGTTATATTTTTCGCGGAAAGGTCGATCGCGATCTCTTCTCCTTCGGGCGTATTCCGCCGGAGGTCTTCCACCAGCTTCTGCTGGAAAAAATTATCCCTTTTCAGCCAGTTCTTTGTTTTGTTTTTGGCGACGACGTAAAGCCAGGCCGCCGGGTTTTCCGGCACGCCTTTCGCGCTCCACGATTCGGTGGCGGCCAGGAAGGTATCGCTTACGATATCTTCCGCCAGTTCGATATGTGCTATGCCGAACAGCGAGCAAAGCACCGACACCATTTTGCGGTACTCCGTTCTGAACAGATGCGGCAGTAATTCTTTCCCTTCCATGCGACAAACAAAAAGCCTTTTGCAAAAATAAGAAAGGCATTTTTATTTGCCGGCGCCGATACTACACAATCGCCATCCTTACTTCCACGGTGCCGCCCAGGTCGAATACGGGCGAGCCTTTCGCGATCTCCACCGCTTCTTCGTAGCTGCCGGCCTTGATCACGATGAAGCCCCCGATGGATTCCTTGATCTCCGCATACGGCCCGTCCGTGACGGTCTTGTCGTTCTTCAGCACCTTGCCTTTTGCTTCCCATGGCTGTAACGGCCTGGCAAGCACGTCGCGGGCCTTCAGGTCGTCAAACCATTCCCGCCACCGGCTCAAATGCGCCTGCAATTGCTCCGGCGACGGTTGAACTTCTTTCGTTGTGTAATCTCTTCTGAATACCAATAGGAAATCATTCATATATCATGGTTTTTTTTGCGGTCGGCAGCGGCTCAGCCGAACTTTCCCGCCGTGTAAGTGCCTACTGCGGCGGGGTTCGGGACCGCGATGTTAAAGCGGTTCCAGGTGTTGATGGTGGAAACCGCGAGCGTCAGGTCCACCAGCTCCTCGTCGGTGAACTGGGTCTTCACGCGTGAATACACTTCATCCGGCACTTTGGCGGCGGTAACGGCCTCGGCCCATGCCAGCGCGGCCCTTTCCCTGTCCGTAAAAAAAGGCGTTTCGCGCCAGGCGCTCAATTCGTACAGCCGTTGTTACGTTTCGCCGTGGTCGCGTGCGTCTTTTGAATGCATGTCCAGGCAAAAAGCGCAGCCGTTGATCTGCG
>CBINIO010000700.1:0-2162 GCA_966250725.1 uncultured Chitinophaga sp. | reverse complement strand
GTCAGTCCATCGGTTACGAAAAAGCGCTGGGCTCAGGTATCAGCCTGCAGCCTGCCAAATACGCCTTTGACGCGCCGCCGCCGGTGCTGCCCGATGCCAACGGCAACTACGCGTATGCCAAACCCGGCATCACCAAATATTTCTCTTGATACAAACAAATACTGACACGAAAAGGCCGGCCCGTTTGGGCTGGCTTTTTTGCGTTTGAGGCCCGCCCGTGTATCGCCTCCCCGATTTGCCGGAATAATTTTTTATCTTGATATACATGAGATCGATCTACGCCGCCCTGACCGCGCTTCTGCTGACCACCGCCGCATATTCCCAGCCCAAAAACCTCCGCCAGTGGGCGCAGCAGGACGTGCTGCGCACCAAAGACCTGCGCTCGGCGCACGTGGGCATCAGCATTTACGACCCCGCCGCCGGCAAATACTGGTACCAGTACCAGGACGACAAATTTTTCACGCCCGCGTCCAACACGAAAATATTCACGCTTTTCACCGGCCTGCAGCTGCTCGGCGATTCGCTGCCCGGCATGCGTTTCGCGGAAAACGATACGGCCATTTTTATCCGCGGCATGGCCGACCCTTCCTTCCTTCACCCCGATTTCCAATACCAACCTGTGATGGACCTGCTGTCGCATACCACAAAAAAGATCTGGCTGCAGCCGGCCCTTATCAAAAACAAACGTTTCGGGCCCGGCTGGGGATGGAGCGATTACGCCGATTATTATCAGCCCGAGCTGAACGAATGGCCGATGTACGGCAACGTGGCCTGGGTAAAACAGACCGGCGCGGAATATACCATGACGCCGCGTTTCCCGACGGAACTCGTGTACGAGCACGCCCCCGAAGAAGCGCGCGCGGACAGGGAAGAACGCGAGAACCTTTTTATCCTGCACCTCCGCGCGGACGAACATAGAACGCATGCGTTCGAAGTGCCGTACATCACCGGCGACCGCCGGCAGCTGGCCCGCCGCCTGCAGGACACGCTGCGCAAGCCCGTAGGCGTGCTGCCTTCGGCCGCGGTGCCCGAAAACCTGCTGCTGCGGAGCATTCCGGCGGATACATTGTTCCAGCCCATGATGCACCGCAGCGATAATTTTTTCGCGGAGCAGATACTCATGATGTGCTCCGCGCAGAAATACGACACGATCGACAGCCGGAAGATCATACAATACATGCTGGACAGCGTGCTGCAAGACCTGCCGCAGCCGCCCAGCTGGGTGGACGGTTCGGGGCTTTCGCGGTACAACCTTTTTACCCCCCGCGATTTCGTGACCGTGCTGGACAAGCTGCTGAAAAAATATCCGAAAGAACGCCTCTGGCCTTTATTCCCGACCGGCGGCAAAGGCACGCTGCGCGCCTATTACCAGGCATTGCCGGG
The DNA here is from genome assembly GCA_966250725.1 of uncultured Chitinophaga sp. Taxonomy (GTDB): domain Bacteria; phylum Bacteroidota; class Bacteroidia; order Chitinophagales; family Chitinophagaceae; genus Chitinophaga. The sequence continues at coordinate 779 of CBINIO010000700.1, read as the reverse complement.
AAGGCTGTACGCAAAAACGGGCACGCTTACCGGCTGTGTGGCGCTTAGCGGTTACCTGGTTACGAAGTCGGGGAAAACGCTCATTTTCAGCGTGCTGGTGAACAATCATAACGCCGAATCGTCCGGCATTGTGAGAAGGGCGGTGGAACGGTTCCTCGTGCGCGTGGCGAACGCGGGGTAGGTGCGTGCGACAAGACATAAAACGGGGCTGGCCATTACTTTTTGGTCAGCCCCGTTTTTATCAGGGCGCCGGGAACCGGCATCATTTAAGCGATCTTCGAAGCATCGCGGGTGATGATTACTTCACGATCTTCAGCTCGTTGATGATATTTTTTGCGCCGCCCAGCTTGTCAATGCACCAGAGTACATAACGTACGTCCACGCAAATGGTGCGGTTCAGGTTTTTGTCGAACTGGATTTTGTGGCTCAGCGCTTCGTAGTTACCGTCGAACGCAAGGCCGATCAGCTCGCCTTTGCCGTTGATCACGGGAGAGCCGGAGTTGCCGCCGGTGATGTCGTTGGTGGTGATGAAATTCACGACCAGCGTTTTTCTTTTCGCATCGATGTATTGACCGAAATCCCTTTTCTTCACCGCGCTCACGAAGTCAGGATGAAGGTCGAACTCGTAATCGCCGGGTTTGTATTTTTCCATCACGCCTTCGATGGTGGTAACGTAATCGTACGCCACGGCGTCGCGCGGTTTGTAAGGTTTCACCTGGCCGTAAGAAAGGCGCATGGTGAAGTTCGCGTCCGGGTAGCGGGATGCTTTGGGTTGCTGC
>CBINIO010000699.1:0-2163 GCA_966250725.1 uncultured Chitinophaga sp. | reverse complement strand
TCATTACACGGCCGTGTATATTTCTTTCTCCCCTTCCTTCATGCAATATTTCGGCAACAAATACGAAGCCTATAAACCGTTGGTGGAAAAGCAGTTGCGGGGCGAGCAGGAAGGCGAACAAAAAAACCTCATCCCCCTGGGCAATACCGCCCGCGACATCATACAGGCCATGGGCGCGTACCGGCAGGCCCCGGCCATGTTCGAGCCCTACCTGCACGGCCAGGTGCTGCTGCTCACCGCCCACTATTTCAACCTGCTGATGGACCGTCACGAAGTACCCAAAACCGTGCTGGACGCCTGCGATTTCATACAATGCAACCTCACGGAAGACATCGACACGGCCTTTGTGGCCCGCAAAGCCGGTACGCATAAAGAGGCGCTGAACAAACAGTTCAAAGCGGTGTACGGTAAAAACGTACGTCAGTACATTACCCACCTCCGGCTGGAGGAAGCCGAATACAGGCTGTTGAATACCAAGGAATTGATCTGGGAGGTCGCCGCGCACGCCAACCTTACCGACGCATCGCACCTCGTGCGCCTCATGCGCGGGAAACACGGGCTCACTCCCGAAGAGTTCCGCGAAAAACACCGTAATTCCCTCGCCTGACTGATTTTTTTCAGTTCGTACAATTTTACCGGCGGTTCGTACAACGCCGAATGGGGAAGAATTTTCAACTTTGGTACAACAGGATGCAAGGCAAGGCTGAAAGCCGGACATCCGGAAGAGATTGGCCGAAAGGCCGCTTCGATTTAACTGGTAATGTTACATTTCACTGAAAACGAAGAACTTGTCATTGTTCTTCAATTTAGCTTAGACAAAAAATATGATCTGACAAGAATCCGTTCCCCCCGAATTAGACTTGAGACATTTGTTTCAAAAGCCAGCGCCGGAAGCACTGGCTTTTATTGTGCCTGTATAAATTCCGACACGGCCTCCGTCCATTCCCGGCTGTAATGCGAGAGATAATTGACATGGCCCGCTTCCGGGAAAGTGACCAGCTTTTTCGGACCGGCCAGGTTCGCGTAGATCTCGTCGATCTCTTTCCGGTCCACCCTTCCGTCTTTTTCCCCGTAGAACATCAGCACGGGTACCCGCGCATATTTCGCATACTCTACCGGCCGGTGGCTGAAGCCCCAGAAGCCGTTGATGATGCCGCCCCAGAACACCACCAGCCCCGCCATCGGGAATGCCGGCGCGCCCACGGCCCTGAACCTCGCGCAGGCCGCTTCGTACAGGGTGCTGAAAGGCGCTTCGATAATAATGCCTTCCGGCTGTATGGGATAATCTTTCAACGCTTTTAAAATGGCCGCCGCGCCCAGCGAAGTGCCCAGCAGGCAAATATTTTGCGCGCCGTGCGAGGACAGGTAATCATAAGCCGCCTTTACGTCCTGCGCTTCCTTGTAGCCGATGGTAGTGGCATTGCCGCCCGAGCCGCCGGAGCCCCTGAAATCCACCAGGAACGTATTGTAACCCAGTCCCAGCAATACTTCCGACCGCGCGAGCATCCGCGATTTGGACGCGCCGTAGCCGTGAAACAGCGCCACCGTGCCTTTGGCGCGCGGCGTGCGGATCAGCCAGGCTTCCAGCGGTTCGCCGCTCTGCAAACGGACGGTCTGGTAGCTGCGCCCGGGCGTGCGCCGGTTCACCGGGCGGGGATTGTCCACTCCCGCCACCACCACTTTCAGCTTGCCCATGGCGCCCAGCCTGCCGGGGTTGGTGCGCCGTACATCGGCATCGGTGAAATGCGTGAATTTATAAGCGTGAAAACAGGCGAACGCGTTCAGAAGCAGGAAGAGGATCAGCAGCGTTCCGCCGGCGCGCCGTGTTCTTTTTGACAATCGCATGGGTATAAGAAGATTTAGTCCCGGTATTCCAGTCCGGTATAAATATCGATATAAAAAAGCTGATTTTTCTGCGTCGCTTCACCGTTTTTGCCGATGCTGTCGTACAGCGGCGGCGTAATGTGCCGGCCGGTAGCCAGCTCCATGATGCCGTACAGGTTGTCCATGCAATACGGCACGATGCCTTCCGCGAGGCAGGGGCCGATGTAACTGTAGGCGGGCGGTATCTTCCAGTCCTGCTCCATGATGTCGAACACGCCGTATTTGCCGCTCTTGTTGTCTTTCCCGGCGTACAGGGTCTCGGTAAGGGCTTCGGGGTAT
>CBINIO010000698.1:0-2182 GCA_966250725.1 uncultured Chitinophaga sp. | reverse complement strand
CGGCCTGCACGGAAGACTTCATCGGCTGCCCGGACAATACCGCGCCCAGCGTGGTGCTCAGCGTTTTGCCTACCAGCGTGATCACCGTGATGAGGAGCACCGGGCCGAGGTACAGCTGCAGCATTTTCGGGTCTATCAGCATGCCCACGGACACAAAAAATATCGCGCCGAACAGGTCTTTCACGGATTTTACCAGATGCTCGATCTTTTCCGCCTGCGTGGTTTCGGCGAGAATGGAGCCCATGATGAACGCGCCCAGCGCCGCGGAAAAACCTACCTGCGTAGCCAGCACCACCATCAGCAAACACAGCGCGATAGACGTTACCAGCAGCGTTTCCTCGCTCATCAGCTTTTTGGTCTTTTTCAACAGCGTGGGTATAAAAAAGATTCCGGCGATAAACCAGAGGATGAGGAAAAACACGAGCTTCACCACGGAGATCAGCATTTCGCTGCCCGCGAACTGCTGGCTCACGGCCAGCGTGGAAAGCAATACCAGCAGCACGATGGCGATGAGGTCTTCCACCACCAGGATGCCGAACACCAGCCCGGCGAACTTCTGTCCTTTCACCCCCAATTCCTCGAACGCCCTGATGATGATCGTGGTGGAAGAAACGGAAAGAACGCCGCCGAGAAAGATGCTGTCCATGGTGCTCCATCCCAGCAGCTTGCCGGTCACAAAACCAAAGCCCAGCATAAAGGCCACTTCCACAAAAGCGGTAACGGAAGCGGAGCCCCCTACTTTCATGAGCTTTTTGAAGCTGAACTCGAGACCGAGGCTGAACAAAAGGAAGATCACGCCGATCTCCGACCAGATCAGGATGTTATGATTTTCCCGCACGGTGGGGAGCAAATCGAAATACGGGCCTACCAGGATGCCGGCCACGATATAGCCCAGCACCAGCGGCTGCTTCAGTTTTTTGAAAAGTATCGTCGTAACTGCCGCCGCCCCCAGGATGAGGGCAAGGTCCATAATAAGATTTGGTAAATGAATCATACTCCCGGTCGTTTTCGTGTTGTGTTGCCGGCAAAATAACAAAAAAAAGCGGGACGGACGGGCGGGAACGGAACAAGAAATGCAGCACGGTGGCTGCATTCCCTGTCAATTATGGTTAAATTGACGATATTAAAATCAGATTAAATTTATTTGCCGCTCCATTGTTTGTAACGCAGCAGCCCTTCGATGAAGTAGTAGTCCGCGTAGGACAGCGGCACGTCTATCTCCGAATTGCCGGGCATGGAACCGGTGCTGTGCATGAGAATGAAGTTGTTGTTCTCCCCTTCTTTGGCGCGGTAGGCGGGGCTGGCAAGACTTGCGAGCGCATCGGCGCCGGCGTTCCAGTAACGTTTGCTTTCCGTTTTGTTCGTGTAGCGGCTCAGCTCCAGCAGCGCGCTGGCCATTACCGCTCCTGCAGAGGCGTCGCGGATGGCGTTCGGGATCTCGGGCGCGTCGTAGTCGTAATACGGCACGAGGTCTTTGGGCATATGCGGGTGGTTGAGCATATAATCGGCGATGTGGCGCGCCAGGTCGAGATATTTTTTGTCTTTGGTCTCGCGGTACATCATGGTATAGCCATACAGGCCCCAGGCCTGGCCGCGGCTCCAGGCGGAAGCGTCGGAGTGGCCCTGGTGGGTCTTTTTGGCGAGCACCTGCCCGGTGGCGATATCGTAGTCGATCACATGGTAGGAGCTGTAATCGTCGCGGAAATGATTTTTCATGGTGGTGTTCGCATGGTCCACGGCGATCTTGTAGAAGGTGCTGTCGCCGCTGGTTTTAGTGGCCCAGCAAAGCATTTCCAGGTTCATCATGTTGTCGATGATCACGGGGCATTTCCAGCCGGAATGGTCCCAGCTGCGGATGGCGCCGATAGTGGGCTTGTAACGTTTGATAAGCGAGCGCGAGCTGGTCATCAGCACGTCTTTGGCGGAAGGCGTTCCTTCCAGCCTCAGCTCGTTGCCAAAGCTGCAATACATGAGAAAACCGAGGTCGTGCGTGTTGGTGCGGTACTGGTCGGGCAGCAGGTATTGCTGGCGTTTGAGGGCCTCCTGCTTGAACGCGGGATCTTTGGTGAACTCGTACAGGTACCAGCAGCTGCCGGGATAAAAACCCGCCGTCCACCAGTTGTACTTCGCCGTCATCAGGCTGCCGTCCTTATTGGTTGCGCGGGGGAAGAGGGAATCGGGC
>CBINIO010000697.1:0-2188 GCA_966250725.1 uncultured Chitinophaga sp. | reverse complement strand
GGTGGTCATCACATCATCTACCAGCAGCACATGCGGCGCATCTTTCAAAACGCCTTTGCTCCATGAAAACACGTTCTCTACATTCTCCCATCTGTCTATGCGCGATTTACGCGTTTGCGTATCGGTGAACGCGTTGCGGCTAAGCGCTTCCTTCCAAACTTCGCAGCCCAGCACCTCCGCCATTCCCTCCGCCAGCAGCGCGGCCTGGTTATAACCGCGGTGGCGGAGCTTTACGGCATGCAGCGGTACCGGCACCAGCGCGTTCACTTCTTTCCACCAGCTGCTTTCTTTCAGCTGAAAGCCGAGCCGCCGCCCGAGAAAAACGGCGATGTCTCCCCGCTGTTTGTATTTGAAACCATGTACAAGGTTTTGCAGCACGCCCTGCCGGGAAAAATAATATCCTGCGGACACGTGCCGCATCGGCACACGGCCCCAGAACATGCGCTCGGCGGGGTTTTGCGCGATGCGTTGAAAACCCGTAAGCGGCAGGTTCAGTTCGCAGCGCACGCATAAAATCTTTTCGGTACGGCTTAATTCATGCCCGCATCCTTCGCAGGCATGCGGGTAAAAAAGATGCAAGAGGGCCTGCAGCATACAAGAAGTTTTGGGTCAGCAAACGGGCGCCGGATCAGAAAAGCAGGCGGTACAGTTCCTCCACTCTTCCCAGCGGCACCACTTCAATATTCAATTTAGTGAAATCAAGTCCCTTTTTGTGAAACTTCGAGATAAAAATCTTTTCAAACCCCAGCTTCTCCGCTTCGGCAATGCGCTGCTCGATCCGGTTCACCGCCCTGATCTCCCCGCTGAGTCCCACTTCGCCGGCAAAACAGTTCTTGTGCGAAACGCCCACGTCCTCAAACGACGACAGCAGCGCCACCAGCACGGCCAGGTCTATGGACGGGTCTTCGATGCGCAGGCCGCCCGCGATGTTGAGGAATACGTCTTTCACCCCAAAATGAAAACCGCCGCGTTTTTCGAGCACGGCCAGCAACAGCTGCAGCCTCCGCAGGTCGAAGCCGCTCACCGTGCGCTGCGGCGTGCCGTATACGGATTGCGTTACCAGGGCCTGCACTTCCACGAGCATCGGGCGCAGCCCTTCGATGGTGGAAGCGATCGCCACGCCGCTGAGCATGTCGTCGCGCTGCGAGATGAGTATCTCCGAAGGATTGTTCACCTGGCGGAGCCCGGCGCCGGTCATTTCGTAAATGCCCAGCTCGGCGGTAGAGCCAAAGCGGTTCTTGATGGTGCGCAGGATGCGGTAGGCGTAATGCTGGTCGCCCTCGAACTGCAATACCGTGTCCACCATATGTTCCAGCACTTTGGGACCGGCGATGGAACCGTCTTTGGTGATGTGGCCGATCAGGAACACGGGCGTATTCGTTTCTTTTGCGAAACGCTGCATTTCCGCCGCCGTTTCACGTATCTGCGAAACGCTTCCCGGCGCGGATTCTATTAAAGGGGATTGAAGGGTTTGGATGGAATCGACGATGACGAGTTCGGGCTGCAATTTTTTTATTTCCTGGAAGATCGTTTGCGTGGACGTTTCTGTGAGCAGATAAAACTGGTCGTTGCGGATCTTCAGCCTGTCCGCCCGCATCTTTATCTGTTGTTCGCTTTCTTCACCGCTGATATACAGTGTTTTAATATCCTTCAACAACAGCGCGTTCTGCAGGAACAAAGTGGACTTGCCGATACCCGGCTCGCCGCCGACGAGCACGAGCGAACCCGCTACTATACCGCCTCCCAGCACCCTGTTCAGTTCCGCGTCAGGCGTAAGCCAGCGTTTTTCTTCCAGCCCTTCCACCGCATCGAGATGAATGGTGCGCGGTGTTTTATATGCGCTAGGGGTTTCGTTTTTCCAGTCCGCCTGCCGCAAAGGAATATCTTTCTGCACCTTTTCTTCCACAAAAGTGTTCCATTGATTGCACGAAGGACATTTACCCGTCCACTTCGCTGATTCATATCCGCAGTTCTGGCAAAAAAAAGCTGTTCTGATTTTACTCATGCAACAAAGTAAAATGAAAAAAAGGAGAAGCGGAGAATTGTTGATGCCCGATAAAGCGAAGGATAAAAAACGGTGTTTCTTTCCGGAGCGAAAACGTTGAAAAGAGAAAAGAGCCAACGGAAGATTCCGCTGACTCTTTCTACTTACTAACCCATTAAATTCAGGACTAAATTACTAAATGGG
>CBINIO010000696.1:0-2200 GCA_966250725.1 uncultured Chitinophaga sp. | reverse complement strand
TCCCGGCATTTACAAGCTCAACGTCATGTACTGGGACCATATCAGCTTCTGGAGCGACGCGGACGTAACCGTGAGCAGCCGCGGGTACGACACCGCCAAAATGAAAATGAAGATCCCGCATTTCTATTATGTGCAGGGCTCGCGCGACAACGACTTCATCAACCAGACGGAGCTGAACAATACCAATGCCTATCTCCGCAGCGTGGAAGAATACAACCTGGAATATTACGCGAAGCAGCATAAGGAAAAAACCGGCGACAGCGCCTGGATCACTTACCTGAATACGCGGAAACGTTATAACACACTGCGGGAAGACCGGGAGATGCGCGAAGATATTTTGATGAAGATCTACAAAGACCGCCCCGTGCTGATCTATGCATTGCGTTATAGCGGCAGTCCCGACGACACCACCGCTTACAACAGCACCATGGCGCAGCTGGACCGTCTGCTGAAGCTATACCCCTGGCTCACCGAGGCGAAAAACCTCAAGGCCACCATCACTAAAAACCGCATCCAGGCCATGCGGCTCAAACCCGGGCAGCAGGCGCCTTCCATCAACTATCCCGATGCGCTGGGCAAGCTGCAGACCCTCGAAAAATACAAAGGGAAATACGTGCTGATCGATTTCTGGGCAAGCTGGTGCGGCCCCTGCCGCCAGGCCATCCCGAAAGTAAAAGAGCTGTACGCGGATTACAAGGCCAAAGGTCTTGAAGTAGTGAGCATCAGCATCGACACCGATAAAAATGCGTGGAGAAAAGCGATGGCCGACGAAAAAATGCCCTGGGAGCAGCTGCTGAGCGACAACAAGGATAAAACGATGGCCGACTTCCAGTTTGGCGGCATCCCCACGCTGTACCTGCTGGACCGTGAAGGGAAGATCGTGACCAAATACACCGGTTACAGCCCCGAGGCGGAAGCCGGCATCAAAGCCGCGATAGACAAAGGCGTGGCGGCACAGCCCGCCGGTCAGCGTAAAGTAATGAGAGCGGCCACCATGTAAAAAAACATCGCATGAAAAAGATCATCCTGACAATATTCACGCTGGCAACGGGCGCTTACAGCTACGCCCAGCAAAGCTTCACGCTCGACGTGAAGCTCAAAGGCCAGCAGGGCTACAAGCTCAACCTCAGCTATATACAGCACGGGCAGCGAACGAGCGATACCGCGCAAATAATGCCGGACGGCACTTACCGCTTCACCGGCGAAATCGCTGAACCAGTGATGGCGGTGCTGTTCAACAGCAATCCCGCTTCCCGTTTCCAGATGAGCAAAGGCGGTATGTTCATCCCCGGCCCGCTGCTGGAGCTGGTATTGGAGCCCGGCAACATCCGCGTAACCGGCGCTTCGGACGTTTCTTATCTCGCCGCCGTGAAAGGCGGGCCGCTGAACAGGGAATTGTCGAAGCTGAAAAAAAGCGAGAACCCGCTGATAAAAGAAAAATGGGAGCTGACAAAAAAAGGCGCCCAGGCTTACCGCAGCGGCGACACCGCACTGTCGTCCAAACTGCGTGAGCAGGGCAATACGCTGCAACGGAAAAAAGACGCGCTGCGCAAATCGTACATCGCAGAGCATCCCGCGTCTTTTGTGAGCATGTACCTGCTGAGCGGCATGTACGGCGATTACACGCCGGAGCAGTTCGAGCAGGCATATAACAAACTCGGCGATGCATACAAACAGACATTTTACGGGAAATACGCCGCCGCGAAGATCGAAAGCGGCAAAGCCACCGCGCTCGGCCGCGTTTCGCCGGATTTCACCAAAAAGGACATGAACGGGCAGCCCTTCACGCTGTCCGGCCTGCGCGGCAAATACGTGCTGGTGGATTTCTGGGGCAGCTGGTGCGGCCCCTGCAGGAGCAGCCATCCGCATATGAAAGCGCTGTACGCGAAATACAAATCGAAAGGGCTGGAGATCGTGGGCGTGGCGGACGAAAAATCGTCCGACATGAGCATGAACGAAAAGAACTGGAAAAAAGCGATCGAGTCGGACGGCATACCCTGGGTGCACGTGATGAACAATTACGGGAAAGAAACGAACGACCTGGTGCAGGTATACGGCGTTTCCGGCTTCCCCACCAAGTTCCTGCTGGACAAGGAAGGAAAGATCCTTTTTAAGCTGGTAGGCGCGGGTGAGGACGGCGACAAGGAACTGGATGCAAAACTCAGCGAACTGCTGGGAGACTAACCGGTTGGGTTTCAGA